>JAUUSE010000067.1:0-8875 GCA_030842085.1 Bacillota bacterium
AAGGGAATATACCAACAATTGTTGGTGAAACAGGGAATTTTCTTAAATTTGTCAGTTTTTCCAAAAAAAGGACGTAAAAATGAAGAAACTGCCTAAACAGCAGTTATTTATTTTCTCGTATATTTTTTAATGCATCAAGCAGCGCGGTAACAACTTCGCGGTCGGAGCGTGATAATTGAGTTATTTTTTCATAAATATCGTCAATTATTTTTACATCCATATCGCATGGCGTATTATTTACAATGTAATCTAAGGGAATATTAAGCGCGCGGCAAATTTTTTGCAGGACTTCAAGGCTCACCTTGCTTCGGCCGACCTCGACTGCCGACAAATATTTATTGCTGACGTTTGCCGCTTCGCTTAACTTTAACTGCGACAAACCCTGTTCTTTTCTAACCTCTGCAATTCTTTTGCCTATTGCTTTGTAATCTAACGCCATACTTTTATCACCCTATTCAATATTACATTTAAAATATTTCCCCATAAACTATCTACAACTTGATAATCTTGTTGCAAATAGATAAAATGTATGATAAAATAACAAAAACCGCCATTAAGGCGGTCCTAAAAGTTCTTTATTTATCTAAATTTTCGAAAAGAGCGTTATAATCGACTTGAAATATTTCTGCTAAAGCTACTAATTCTTCTACGCGTATACTGTATCTCCCGTTTTCCATTGCCGAATAGGTGCTTCGTGATACATTAAGCCCTTTAACTTGTAATTGAGCCGCCACCTGTTCTTGCGTCATATCTTGACGTAACCTATATTTCCTTAAATTTTTACCTATTGATAGGCTATCCTGTTTAATTTTCTGCTCCATGATTAAACCACCTTTCGAGTAGAATATTGTTTACAGCTATCCTATCAAATATTTTGCTTTCTGGTGATTTGCCGGCGAATCAATATGAGTTTTATTTAAATTATTTTTATCTTTATTCAAATCAAAAACATTTTAAAATTTTGGAGCGTGAGAGTTATGCCGCCGCTTACCCCCGAAGTCTGCTTCTCTGTCGTATGCATCTATATCACTATTTGCGTAGCAATATTAGTCCATGAAGCCTTAGAAAGGCGCTACGCACAAAAGGATAAAAGCACAAAAAGCAAATACGGCTATTTTGAGAACATCGTTAGCACTTTTAAAATATCCGGCAACCGAGCCTACTGCGACGTTTATGTGCGCGCCAACGCCGCCGCCGGCATTGGCATCGACAAGCTGATTATCCACATAGGAATGCAGACCCGCCGAGGACTTAAGTGGGCCGACGATGTTTCCAAAATTTTTATATTCGACGGCTATCACGCCTCCGCCGGAATTATCTGTCATATAACAGAAGAAGACAAATGCCGCATGTGCGTCATTATTGAGGCCTGCGCAGGCAACGTAGAACTTGAGCGCGAGGTGCGCTATTGCTATGATAAAAAATAAATCATAGGACTGCGCTGTCAAAGCTGTATAAAATGCCGCACAGAGTGCCGCGCCGCCAAATCTGAATATAAGGCAGCGCATCAGCGCAGCCTCGGCAGCAGTTGCCGCCGTGATGCCAAAGCCGTACTGTACCGCCAAGGCTGCATACATTGCCGCGCCGTCAAGGGCATATAGCCATACTGTTAATGATTAATAAAATGCTGCGCTGCCAAACTTTCATACATTGCCGCGTCATCAAAGCTGCACGCTGCGATATAGAAATACACACTAATAGTGTTAATAATACTTGCCGGATTTTTTACAGTGTATTACTTAAAATATGAGAATAATATTCACATAGATTTGCTCATTGTCTGCTATATAAGAATAATTACTCGCAGCCTGTTTTCAATACTTCTTATGCAAAGTGAATAACATTCACTAAATGCTTATACCGACTAACTGTAATCTGAGAACAATAGTTGCAAATTGTTTTGAGCCGTACTGTCGGTAGGTTATAAGCTATATTAATATATAATTAGTTAGTGAATAATACTCACTAATTGCTTCGGCGGCCTTTTACAGTATTTATTTAACAATTTAGTTATTGGAATCAATAAATAGGCTCGCGCACATATTGTGAATTATATTCACCATAAATATGCTGTACAATTTAATCGGAAAGGGAAGTATAAATACATTTTGCTTAATTAATTCTAATTAATTCAGCGCGATATTTTTTGGAAAGACATGGCGCAAACGCCATAGTTTTATATTTTCTGATATTTTTGTACAAAAAATAATAATTTGATTCTTCTAAAATGCTTGACAAATGAGTTTGATGGTGCTAACATATAATTTGGTTAGTGAGTTCTAACTAATTGTGCTTATAACTGTGTGTTTTTAATAAGAGAGGATTAAATATGATGCCGCTAAATCTTGCCACTATAGGCGAAGAAAATATGATTTTAAAAGTCGGCGGGAATGCCGAAACGAGGGCTCATTTAGAGAGCATGGGATTTGTTCCCGGCGGCAGCATAACGGTTATCTCTACAATGGGCGGAAATCTCATTGTAAGCGTTAAGGATTCTCGTGTGGCAATCAGTAAAGAGATGGCGAGCAAAATTATGATTTAATCATAAACTTAGGAGGGAAGCATATGAAGACATTAAAACAGGCCGCAATAGGCAGCACGGTGCATGTTGTGAAGCTCCATGGCGAAGGTGCGGTAAAGCGCCGTATAATGGACATGGGTATAACACGCGGTGTGGACATTTATGTACGAAAGGTGGCTCCGCTTGGCGACCCGATAGAGGTAACGGTGCGCGGGTATGAGTTGTCTCTGCGCAAGGCCGATGCCGAGATGATTGAGGTGGAATAGGTATATATTGGGCAGGATTTGCCCTTATTTTTGGCCATGTAGTTAGTCGTATCTAATTATATTTGAAAGGAAGAAATGCAATGGAGCTTAAAATTGCACTTGCGGGCAATCCAAACAGCGGCAAGACGACATTGTTTAACGCGCTTACGGGTTCTAATCAGTTTGTCGGAAACTGGCCGGGTGTTACAGTCGAGAAGAAAGAAGGCCGTTTAAAGAAGCACAAGGACGTTACAATAACCGACTTACCGGGAATATATTCACTCTCCCCATATACTCTTGAAGAGGTTGTTGCGAGAAATTATCTTATAAACGAACGTCCCGACGCAATTCTTAATATTATAGACGGTACAAACTTAGAGCGTAACCTATATCTTACAACGCAGCTTACCGAGCTGGGCATACCAGTGGTGGTTGCCGTCAACATGATGGACGTTGTAGACAAAAGCGGCGACAAGATAAATATTGAGGAGCTCTCCAGAGAGCTCGGCTGCAAGGTAGTAAAAATATCCGCACTAAAAGGAACAGGCGTTATGGAAGCGGCCGAGGAAGCGGTGAAAGCGGCAGAGGGGCCAAAAACCGTGCCGCAGCACAGCTTTTCCGGCGTTGTCGAGCATGCGCTTGCGCATATTGAAGAAGCGGCCGTGCACAGTATGCCGCAGGAGCAGCAGCGCTGGTACGCTATTAAAATCTTTGAACGCGATGAAAAGGTGCTGGAGCAGCTTAATCTTGACAAGGCGGTATTAGACCACATAGAAGAGGATATAAAGGCCGCTGAAAATGAACTCGATGATGATGCCGAGAGCATAATTACAAACGAGAGATATGTGTACATAGCATCGATAATAAAGGGCTGCCTTAAGAAAAAGAGCGCTGGAAAGCTTACCGTGTCGGACAAGATAGACAAGGTGGTAACAAACCGCTGGCTTGCGCTTCCGATTTTTGCAGTGGTAATGTTTATAGTATATTACGTATCGGTATCGACTGTAGGAACATGGGCGACCGACTGGGCAAACGACGGGCTGTTTGGCGCCGGCTGGCATCTGTTTGGAATAGGCTCGTCCGCATATAGTGAAGCGGCCGATGCTTACGTTGAGCCGAGCGCAATTGTCGAGGCGTTTGAGACCGCCGCTGAAGAGGCCGGGCTTGAACCATCCCAAGCGACTGAGCTCACAACTACAGCTTACATATATAATGATGAAGACGGCAGTGTTGAAAAGGAAATTCCCGTAGATTTTGCCGCCTATGAGGAAGCCGCAGCAATCGAAGAGCCCGATCCGGCAGATTACGGCGTATGGGTGCCGGGCATACCAGTTCTTATACAGGACGGCCTTGAGGCAATAGGCACGGTCGACTGGCTTGAGGGATTAGTGCTCGACGGTATCGTAGGCGGTGTCGGTGCGGTTCTCGGCTTTGTGCCGCAGATGCTGGTACTGTTTATATTCCTTGCTTTCCTTGAAGGCTGCGGCTACATGGCGCGTGTAGCATTTGTCATGGACCGCATATTCCGCAAGTTTGGCCTTTCTGGCAAATCCTTTATCCCAATGCTTATAGGTACGGGCTGCGGCGTACCGGGAGTCATGGCGTCGCGTACTATTGAAAATGAACGCGACCGTCGAATGACTATAATGACAACTACGTTTATTCCGTGCGGCGCTAAGCTTCCGATAATAGCGCTTATAGCCGGCGCCCTGTTCGGCGGAGCCTGGTGGGTAGCCCCGAGCGCTTACTTTATAGGCGTTGCGGCGATAGTCATTTCCGGCATAATGCTTAAAAAGACAAAGATGTTCTCCGGAGAACCGGCGCCGTTTGTTATGGAGCTTCCGGCATATCACTGGCCGACGGTTGGCAATGTTCTCCGCTCAATGTGGGAGCGCGGCTGGTCGTTTATTAAAAAGGCCGGAACAATCATACTCCTTTCGGCGATTGTGCTTTGGTTCTTGCAGGGCTTTGGCTTCGAGAACGGAAGCTTCGGTATGGTATCAGACCTTAACAATTCCATACTCGCAGTAATAGGCAACGGCATAGACTGGATATTTGCACCGCTTGGCTGGGGCGACTGGAGAGCTGCTGTTGCAACCGTTACGGGACTCATTGCAAAAGAGAACGTTGTTGGTACTTTCGGTGTACTGACCAGCGGACTTGAAGAAGTTGCCGAAAACGGCTGGCAGATATGGGCGAATATGCGCGAACTGTTTACTCCTCTCTCTGCATATTCATTCCTCATATTCAACCTGTTGTGCGCGCCGTGCTTTGCGGCTATGGGCGCTATCAAGCGCGAGATGAACAGCGCTAAGTGGACGGCATTTGCGATAGGCTACCAGTGTGTATTTGCATATGTAGTATCGCTTATAGTGTATCAGCTTGGCATGCTCTTTACGGGACAGGGAAATATAATAGGCTCTATAGTGGCGGCCTTGCTGCTTGCGTTGATAATATTTCTGCTGGTAAGACCATATAAAGAGAGCAATACTTTAAAGACGAAAGTCAGGGTATAGATTTAAACCTGTTTTAATACAATATATAGAGGAGGACTATAATTATGCTGAACTTTTTATCTGAGAACTGGGGTACAATTTTAGTAGCTGCTATTGTGCTTGCGATTGTGTTTTTAGCGGCTTTCAGCATGTACAGAAAGCATAAAAAAGGTCGGTCGTCATGCGGCTGCGGATGCTCCCAATGCCCATCCTCTGAAATATGCCACAAAAAATAGTCTTTAGATTCATGATATAACAGCCTAAATCAGGCTATTTTTGAGAGGTGCATGTATTTATGATTCTATGACTCTTAGCATGCACCAATAAAATTTGATACTTACCTCCATTTAACAGCCGCCGTTCGGAATTTTCCGTTCGGCGGCCTGCTCTGTTTATTAATAAATTAATTTTCTTATATGAAACCTGTATTTTAAGTAAACGGAGTTTATAATACTATACTAATATTTTAGATTAAAAAATTTCTGCTTTACTTTCTGAAAAACAAAAGCCCGCTTATATAAAACTGAAGCTTTCGTTATATTTATAGAAGTTTCGTTTCTTATCAAAAGTACGATAAACGACATTTATCTAATAAAAAGATGAATTGACAGACTTAATTATACGGGATAAAATCATATATTTGTTTGTAGCATTTAATGCTGACATAACATTTGCCGTATGTCAGTACTGGAATATACTTTTTGAATATAGGATATTTTTTCATTTATGCAGCTTATAAATCAATTTATGATTTAAGTCGGTGCACCACTGCGGAGCAAGATACATATACTGAGTATGAAATCTTAAGATAGGAGGAATTTCATGCCAGGCTTTGACATGAACTATAATTGCAATAATCCGCGTTGTCCCGTATGCAATAATGGGCCGACGACTGGTGATGTTAATATTGTAAGAAGTTGCTGTTGCAGAACATGTTGTAACTGCTGCACAGGCCCGACAGGCCCTACTGGCCCGCAAGGAGCCATAGGCCCGCGCGGCCCGCAGGGATTGCCTGGGCAGGTAGGTCCGCAGGGCCCGCAGGGTATTGCTGGCGTTACTGGAGCCACAGGTCCCATAGGTGCAACTGGCGCGACCGGTCCGATAGGTCCGACTGGACCCACCGGCCCCCAGGGTATTGCCGGCGCAGCTGGAGCAACCGGCCCGACCGGAGCAACCGGCCCAACGGGCGCAACTGGTCCCGCCGGCGCTACAGGTGCTACTGGACCAAGCGGCATAGCTGGTACCGCCGCGACTGTTACGGTAGGAACGACTACTACAGGAGCACCCGGTACAAGCGCTCAAGTATTAAATACAGGTAGTACATCCGCTGCCATATTTGACTTTACCATTCCTGCAGGCGCGACTGGCCCAACAGGTCCAACAGGCCCGACAGGCACTGGAGCAACCGGCCCAACAGGCGCAACAGGTGCAACTGGTATTGCCGGCGTGGCAGGCGCAACAGGTCCGACGGGTCCAACTGGTGCAACAGGCACTGCTGGTGCTACTGGAGCCACGGGCCCAACTGGCCCGACAGGCCCTGCAGGCACTGGAGCAACCGGCCCAACAGGCGCAACAGGTGCAACTGGTATTGCTGGCGCTGTAGGTGCAACCGGCCCGACAGGTCCAACCGGCCCTGCAGGTGACACAGGTACTGAAGGCGCGACTGGCCCGACAGGCCCGACAGGCCCTGCAGGTACTGGAGCAACCGGCCCGACAGGCCCAACAGGCGCTGCTGGTACTGCCGGTGCAACAGGTCCAACAGGCCCAACAGGCGCTGCTGGTACTGCAGGCGCAACCGGCCCGACAGGTCCGACTGGTGTTGCCGGTACTGCCGGTGCAACAGGTCCAACAGGTCCGACTGGCCCTTCAGGCGTAGTTACACCCGCCGCAGCCGTTACAGATGCAACCGGCACCGGCGATATTACTACACAGTTTAACACGCTGCTTGCCAACCTTCGCGCTGCTGGCCTGCTGAGCACCTAATTTGCTTCGGCTAATATCGGAATTGTCAAGAAAAAGGACGATGCTTTTTGCATCGTCCTTTTATCTGCAATTTTGTCATATAATACGCATATACTTACATAGCTATTAAAATTAAATATGGAGGTCTTTTATGAATATTGTTGTATATGCAATTTGCAAAAATGAATCGCAATTTGTAGACCGCTGGATGGATTCAATGTCTGAGGCAGATATGGTGGTTGTGCTGGACACTGGTTCTACTGACGATACCGCCGAGCACCTTGAGGCGCGCGGAGCAAAGGTTAGCAGAGACGTAATTGAACCGTGGCGGTTTGACACTGCCAGAAACCGTGCTCTTGACCTTGTGCCGGAAGATGCAGACATATGCGTAAGTACAGATTTGGATGAGGTATTTCATGAGGGGTGGAGAGAACTTTTAGAAAAAGCATGGCTGCCGGGTACTGGTCAAGCAAGCTATAGATATACATGGAGCTTTAATCCTGACGGCTCTGAAGGCGTGGTATTTTGGTATAATAAAATACACGCTCGCCATGGCTATAAGTGGTTTCATCCTGTACATGAGGTAATACAATGGGTGGGAGAGGGTAGCCCTGGCCCTACCGTTTCAGTAGAGGGAATGCAGCTCGACCATCATCCCGATCCAACAAAGTCAAGAGGACAGTATCTGCCGCTTCTTGAAATGTCTGTTTTAGAGGATCCAAATGACGATAGGAATATGCATTATCTTGGCCGAGAGTATATGTTCAAAGGCCGTTGGGACGACTGCATTACTACGCTTAAAATGCATTTGTCAATGCCGTCTGCCGTTTGGGCAGATGAGCGCGCTGCATCCATGAGGTATATAGCAAAATCTTATGCTGAGAAAGGCGAAATACAGACGGCCAGAAATTGGTATCTTAAGGCTGTTGCCGAAGCCCCGCATCTCAGAGAACCGTATATAGACCTTGCAATGCTACTTTATAATAATCAGAAGTGGGAAGGCGTGCTTTATTTTACTGAATGCGCTCTTGAGATTGAGGTGCGGCCGCGCACATATATATGTGAGGCAGCTGCATGGGGAAGCCTTCCGTATGATTTACGCTCAATAGCGTTTTATAATACGGGGCGCTACAGGGAAGCGCTTATGGAAGTACAAAAGGCCATTGCTATTGAGCCCAGCAATGAGCGTCTGCAGGGCAACTTGAAATTTATAGAAAAGGCCGCAAACAGTACCGGCTCAAAATATTCTTTTTAACTGATTTATAAAATTAAGATAAGTCTGCCTAATGTTTACGAGAAAAATAAAGGTACAAATTCTAGATTTGAGACTTGAACCGTCATATTGGGCAGCATACCTTGAAAAAAATGAGAAGATATGTTATAGTTAACTCAGAATAACCGAGTAATATCGATAGTTAAAATTGGCAATTTTAATACAGAAAGCTGGGAAGACATGAAAATACAGGAATCTGCCGAGAATTATTTAGAAGCTATATTAATGATAAGCTTAAGAAAAGGCGCTGTGCGCTCTATTGATATAGTAAATGAGCTGGGCTATTCCAAGCCCAGCATAAGTGTTGCAATGAAAAATCTTAGAGAAAACGGTTATATAGAAGTGGATGCTGATGGATACATAAGCCTGCTTGACAAGG
>JAUUSE010000068.1:0-8707 GCA_030842085.1 Bacillota bacterium
AATTACCCCCTATGCCGACTCCTACAACAATCGGCGGGCATGGGTTTGAGCCGGCTTTTTTCACTATTTCCAGCACAGCGTCTATTATATCGTCCCGAGAAGCTGCCGGAGTAAGCATTCTTATTCCGCTCATATTCTCGCTGCCAAAACCCTTTGGCGCCACCGTTATCTTTATTTTATCGCCGGCAGTGATTTCAGTATGTATTACCGCAGGAGTATTACTTCCAGTATTGATGCGCTCAATGGGGTCGGACACGACCGACAGCCGGAGATAGCCGTCGACATAGCCCTGTTTTACTCCTTCATTTACTGCATCGTAAAGCAGCCCGCCGGTTAAGTGCACATCCTGCCCCAGTTCGACAAATACTACCGCCAATCCCGTATCCTGGCATACAGGTATGCCCTTCTCCTCGGCTATGCGGAAATTATCGCAGAGATTGCACATTATTTTTCGGCCGAGCTCGCTGCTTTCCTGCTCGCTGGCTTCCTTTACCGCTTGCTTTAAATCGTCCGGAAGATATATGTTTGCCTCAACACATAATTTTGCTACAGCTTCTTTTATCTCTTTTACATCTATTTCTCTCATGGCTTTATCGTTTCTCCTCCACATATTATCATTTCCGGCTTTTGCGTTACATCAATCGGATTGCCGCTGAAAATCACCAAATCGGCGTCCTTGCCTTTTTTTAGTGAGCCGGTTCGGTCAGATATTCCAAGTATTTTAGCGGCATTTATAGTTATAGCGCGCAGCGCCTCCATTTTGTCCATACCGTTTCGCACTGCCACAGCAGCGCATAGCTGCAGATATTTGGCGGGCGTTTCCGGATGGTCGGTGCACAGCGCAGTAAATATGCCAGCTTTGCTCAAAACCGCCGGACACGCTTCGTCCATATTAATAAGCTCCATTTTAGATTTATCGTTTATAATAGGCCCGTAAATTACCGGCACGCCGCGCTCTTTAATGGCATCGGCTACCATATACCCCTCTGTTGCGTGAATAAGGACTGCTTTAATGTTAAATTCATCTGCTATTCTCAGCGCCGTCATGATATCGGCTTTAGTATGTACATGTATATGCGCCGGTATTTCCCTATTAAGAAGCGGCTTTAAGGCATCCGCCTTTATTTTGTCATAATTGCAGCTTTTTCCTGAAATATACTCGCTTGCCAGCTTAAGCTCACGCCTGATATCATCCGCAATATTTGTATTGCCCAAAGTATCAGAAGGATTTTCACCCAGCGCCATCTTCTGCGCGGCGTATTCCTTGACCGTCATACTGCTTATGTCCCTGCCATGCGTTTTGATAACCGATATTTTTCCCGGCATGGGCGATGCGCTGCCAAAGCTTATGGCGGCAGCAGTAACGCCGGATTTTGCAGCCTCGTCAAAGTAGGAATCTATAACAACTGCGTCAAGCGGAAAATTCTGCGGCATAATATCGCTGCTGGGATTTATATCGCTGTTTGAGTAAGGCTCGCCTGCGCGGCATAGGCCAAGATGCGTATGCGCATCTATAAAACCCGGAAGCGTTGTGCGTCCGCTTAAATCTATTATTTCATCGTCAAGAGACGGCAATGGTGCGTCTTCCATGCTGCCTATATCTGATATTTTGCCGTTTTCTATTTTTATAAAACCATTTTCAATAATCCCGTCACCGGCAAAGTCATCCGACATAGTGATTATTTTTGCATTTATGATAAGCATATAAAAATCCCTTTAAACTAAAAATAGAAGAAATTTGCCGACACGGTAAAAGCACTTGAATTTCAGACACCCGTGTTGTCACAAATATCGCGTTTGATTATCGTCTTAAAAATATCAATTCATTCACCGAGCACAGCTATATAAATTAACAGAGAAAAATATATAAATTTAAGCGTCATTCATTCGCCGGCGGCGTTTAGATTTACTCGCGTATGCAAAAATATCAGCCAACACATTTAATCTCAAGCAAGCAGAAAACTGACAATAATTGCATAAGCTGACGGGTGTCGAACAGAATATGATTTTCAGCTTCTTTCCGCGCGGACTGCGTTAAAATTTTTACCATACGGCAGTATGGTAAAAATTTATGCCTTGCCCGCATGAAAACTTTCTTACCGAAAACTGCTTCGCACCGAAAATGTTTGCGTCAGTGATAAACTCTTGCTTTTAAGGCCGCCGGTATGCTGACATACACCAACTGTGAAAAAGTGAAAAGACTCCGTGGCGGCACATTTTAGACATATCGGGTTTAGCTTCCGGCAGCTTAAACTCTGTAAACATCAAAAATTTTTATGGGCAAGCGCACAGTTAAGATTAGTCGAAAAATTTACCCTTATAAAAATTCTCATTTTCAAGCTTTTTTGCCGTCAGTCTAAACATAACGCAGCCGTCCGGGCATACAATATCTTTGCAGTATTTGCCGCTGCCGCCGATATTCTCTAAATCCCCGCCGCTTCTGACCGCCTCCATAATTGGAAACATAATCATCATTACTTTAGAGCAAATGCCGTATCCATCGGAATTTACAGGACAGCCATAGGTGCAAGTGTATTTATCCCCGATTTCTTCGCCGTTTCGGCAATATCGTTCTGTGCGGTCGCCGCGGAGAAAGCCGGTTACCTCAATCTCAAATTCGTATTCCTCATCATACCATTTTTTCACATTCATCCCCGCCCTGTAAAATGCAGTTTGTATTCATTTTTATTATAATCGAAATGAACATTTATAGCAAGCAGCAGTACAGATAAGTATTTGCAGCATGCCTTTATATTTGTCGTTCGCGGCGCCTACAAAAATGGATTGCACCTTTGGCTTTACTATATGTTTATATATTTTTAGCAGCAATAGTCTATGTGTTTTAGCCATAACAATTAAGGCAAGAGTGCAAAAAAGCGGAGTGATATCACTCCGCATAAAAATTTTATTTAGCTTGACTGCCTTTTCTCGTGCGTTTCACGTCGTTGTTTTTACGCTTTAGTACAGAAATTTTTTCATCGCTGCTCTGCTTGAATTTCAGCATCATATCCTCAAAAGAAAGTCCGCTTTCTTTTTTACTTGTAAAGTCTACATCAGCAGGGCGGCCGCTGAACGCCGGAGCACGCTTTGGACGATTGCTATCATCCATAGCTTTCTTCATGCTGAGGCTTATCTTTCCATCGTCGGATATGCTTATTACCTTTACCTTTACTATCTGGTCTTCTTTTACATGATCTCTTATTTCACTTACATATGTCTTAGCTATTTCAGAGATATGTACCATGCCGGTCTTCCCCTCCGGCAGCTCTACAAATGCGCCAAAATTTGTAATTCCTTTAACTTTGCCCTCTACAATCGCGCCCACTTCAAGCGACATAACTGAATAATTTCCTCCTTAAAGCTTCTTTTTATGTTAGTTATTGCTTATGTCAGTATAAACCTGTTCATAAGAATAAACATAACCCAATTTGTCCCTTGCCGCATGTTCTATTAGTCCGCTGTTATCCTCACTGTCCAACATATGCTGCAACTCATCTACCGTAAGCTGCCGTTCGTTTATTTGCTTGCTATATTCTTCCTGCTCCTGCTTTATCTTTATAAGCTCAACTGCATAAGAAGATATGCTATATATACAATACGCAGAAAATGCAAGAAGTACTAGTCTAAGTATAATACTTTTACGTTTTTTTGTCTCTTTTTTCCGATTGTTTTTACGCATAATAGGTTTACTGCCCTTCGGGTGATGACATCTTCTTTTTATTTTTCTTATTTATATGTTGATTATACAACACTGCTGACCTATGTTTCAAGCCTTTTTTTACATTATTTACACTATTTATCAATTTATCAACGGCGCTTTTAATATTTATTGATATCTTTATTCTCCATCTACCAAAAGCACGCCTTAGCGGCTGGTAAAACTTTCTGCCTAAAAAGCGTATAAACCGCTTCACAACTTTAATAATTGCTCCAGATATTTTCATTATCAAACGGCTCAGGCTTACCCTGCATATTATAAATCCTGCTAGTTCTGCAATAAATACATATGACCTAAGCTCTCCGCTGCATCGGGCCATAAGCAGAAAAAAGCTTAACAGCGCACTTACTACCCAAAACAATATATCTTGGATAAATATATGAAGCTGCTTAAAGTGATGGCAAAGCCGTATTATTCTGAAAAAATCATACCACAGGCAGATAACAATACCCATAATAAGCGCAAATAAAAAAGTAAGCATCTGCTCGCCAAAAGACGATATTTCCAATTTTAATCTCAATTCCCTTTTTATAAATTTATGTACTTTAATATAGGAAAAACAAAATTTTTAAGCAATCTAATTCACAACAACATATCAGCTTTATGGTTTATACTCGCTTCTCTATTATTAAATTGCTGCGGGCCCATTTTGCAGGCTGACACCCTGTGCATATTTATGACTATTAAATAATATGTTATGCGTATTTTGTCAGCAAAGTAATATATTCACATACTGTTCAGCTTTCTGCGGTTTTAGCACTGAGTCAATAACTGCCATATATTGTTATGCTGTAATACACGGTTTGATGTTTTTATGGCTTTAAATAAGGTATATATCATATAATTTTTTGTTTTACAATTAAAATAAATATGCCTATACCCTGCACACAGCAGAATAAAGGCATAAAAAGATTATTTAAACATGCGGCTGAAAAATCCGCCCTGCTTTTCACGATTGTCGGAATATCCAAGTGCAAATATGTTTCCGGTAATATTGAGTTCACCCGTCTCAAGGCTCAGCTTGCCTATGTGCAGGCCAGTACCGCGTATGGTCATTTCGCCTAAGTCGGTATAAACGGTTATGGTCTGGTCGTCAAAGCTGTCCACGTCTGATACACCCGTTATCATAAGCGATTTGCGATCCTCTAATATTACATTGTGCGGCATTTTTACCGTGCGTTTTTCTTCTGCCATAATTAACCACCTATTCCCTGGTATGTATTTTTATGCCGCGCCGTTATCTTTTTCTATGCGGCTAATAATACATATGAGAACAAAACAGCCTGTATGACAAAAATCAGTTGACAATTTTATACATAAGCGCAGCGTCCTCTTTTTTTACAGATTCGTTTAAAGAGATAACCTCCGCCTTGATTGTTTTGGCGCCCATGTTTATTTCGATTATATCGCCGAGCTTTACCTCAAGTCCCGGTTTTGCCGCCTTTCCGCCGACAAGTACCTTGCCGGCGCTACATGCTTCCGCTGCAACTGTACGCCGCTTTATAAGGCGCGATACTTTTAAAAATTTATCTATTCGCAACTTCTTCACTTCCATTCCAACCAGATACGTCTATATCCAGCATATATTTATTTGCATAGCCGCAAATATATATCTAATTATTGGCTACTAAAGTAAGTCCCGTTGAAAAACAAATCATTAATACTACACTGCCATAACATATATTATTAGCAAAAGTAAAACAGGATAATATTTTAAGTGCTTTTAATAAAAAAACCGGCCTCATTACGAGACCGGCTTAAATGCTTATATGATTATTTGCTAACAGCGTCCTTGAAAGCCTTGCCGGCCTTAAATACAGGAAGCTTAGATGCAGGAATAACAATCGGCTGCTTTGTCTGAGGATTGCGGCCGGTTCTCTCTGCGCGCTCGCGTACCTCAAATGTGCCAAAGCCTACGAGCTGTACCTTATCGCCAGAAGCAATTGTCTCAACAATTGATTCGATTACTGCGCTTACAGCCTTTTCAGAATCCTTCTTTGTCAGTCCAGCTTTTTCTGCTACCGAAGCTATGAGTTCGTTTTTGTTCATTGTAAGAATCCCTCCAAAATTTTGTATAAATAATATATTCTACAGCTGTAAACAGCTGACGAATTACTCCTTTTTCTTGGCCTCATTCCATAAAACATCAAGCTCTTGTGCGCCAAGTTCATCAAGTGCTTGTCCCCGCTCTGACGCAAGGCTTTCAGCTGCTGCAAACCTACTTACAAACTTATCGGCAGATTTAGCAAGCGCATCCTCCGCATCAACGCCCAAATGCCTTGACACATTCACTGCTGAAAACAGTACATCACCTATTTCGCCAAACACATCTTCTTTATTTCCTGATGAAATCGCTTCGCTAAGCTCGCACAGTTCTTCAGATAGCTTGTCCATGGCATCGTTAACATCTGCAAAGTCATATCCTGCCTTAGATGCACGCTTTTGAAGCTTTTGTGCACGCATAAGCGCTGGAAATGCGTCTGGAACGCTTGTCAAAGTATCTGTAAATGTCTTTTGTTCCTTTTCCTGCCTCTTTATATTGTCCCAGTTATTTAGCACTTCATCCGGAGTGTCCGCTTCTACGCTTCCAAATACATGCGGATGGCGAAGTATAAGCTTGCGACAGACGCCATCACATACGTCATCAAAATTAAAGCTGTCCTTTTCACGTTCGATTTGCGCATGAAATACTACCTGTAATAAAACGTCGCCCAGCTCTTCCTTAAGCGCAAACATATCGTTTTTATCTATGGCATCAGCCGTCTCATACGTCTCCTCAATAAGAGAGCCTCTTATCGACTCATGCGTCTGAACCTTGTCCCACGGGCACCCGTCTTCCGAGCGCAGCAAAGCTACAATCTCAAGCAAATTATCTATGTTATATTTACCCACAGCAGTACTCACATAATCTTTTATCATAAAACGCACCAAAAATCAAGTATTATCTTTAAATATGCCTCTATTTTAACCTATCAGGTGATATTTTTCAAGTACATTAGCTATTTTTTCACCTTTGGGAATCATCATAACATCGTCCTTTGATATTGCCTTAAATATAAACAGCGCTATAACATATACTATTCCGGCCAACGCTATTGAAATGATGGTCGATAAGTTTTCTGAAATATGTCCTGTCAAAATCCAATTTGTTATTCCGGCAGTGGCGCCGCAAAGTACACCGCATATCATAGGCTTTATAAATATCGACATTATGCTCGGCACAAAATGCGTATATTTGCAAACACTTATAAAATTAAGCACAAATATAACTAAATAGCATACTAAAGTACCGTATGGAGCACCGTTTATATTTATCGACGGTATGCCAACGAGAATAAATGATATAAGTCCCTTTACTCCTGCGCCTATCAGCATATTACGCACAGGTATAAACTGCTTTCCTATTGCCTGAAGTACACTCGTTATCGGGAGACACAAGCTTGAAACAATCGCTGTTATTCCCATAACCCTTAGCAGCGGAGTAGCAATAATAATCATATATGGCTCGCGTGAACTGTATAGTAAATCTATTATTCCGTTTGAGAGCACTGATATTCCAATGCCTGCCGGAAATGCGACCAGAGCCGTTATTCTCAGTACCGACTCAATATTTATCCTAAGATTTTTCCTGTCGCGCTTTACCCACGCTGTAGTAACCGCCGGCAATGCGCTTACTCCTATTACTGACGCTATGGTAGGCACAAGATTATACAAAGTATACACAAATCCCTTATAAGTTCCGTATATCGCACTGGATTTTTCCGTTACACCACTGAGTAATTCCCCATATATTGCATTCATTTCCTCTGCGTGATTGTCAAACAGGCTATCAAGTCGAGTCTGAACCACTAATGTATCCACCAGGCTGCTTATCTGGGTGCTAAGACTGCCTATAGCTATTGGAATAGCCATTACCAGCAGCACCTTAAGGGTGCTTTTTGCGCTTATCGGCGGCGGAGAATTTCTCAAATCTCTTACGCTAAAGCTGTCGCCTTTAACCTTATGCACTACAAACATATATATTGCGCCGATTAATGAGCCAATCGTTATGCCTAAAACTGCAGCAGCCGCAGCATACGGCAAAATTGCGTCAGATGCCGCCTGACGCATTATCTCCGGCGTCTCGCCTTCAATAACCTTGCCAAACACCTTGCCGGTGCTCTCAAACTGGCTCATTCCGACCTGTATAACTATAAAAGTCAGTCCAAGCCCTATTACAAGCTTGCCCAGCGCCTCTATTATATTGGACACGGCTGTCGGCGTCATATTGCGCTGGCCTTCGTAATATCCCCTGTAGCTTGACATTATGCAGCAGAAAAGTATAGACGGTGATATTGCAAGTATTGCATATACCGATTCTGTGCTGTTTATAAGGGATACAAACGGCCATGTCGCTATAAGCATTATCAGAAAGCTTGAAAGCCCCGTTACAAGGAAAGTAAGCTTGGTCACTTTAAATGTGCGCCGAACATCCCTATAACGCTGCTGCGACATGCGCTGTGCAATTATTCTGGCCACCGCCGTCGGCAACCCCGCCATAGCAAGTGAATATATGGGCAGGTATAAATCATAGGCGTTGGAAAAATACCTCATGCCTACCGTGCCTATCATATTTCCAAGCGGTATTCTGTATATAGCGCCTATTACCTTTACAAGAAGCGTAGCCGCTACCAGTATTGTCGCGCCATGTAAAAAGCTTTGCTGCTTATATTTTCCCATATTTTCCTCTCAATGAAACATTTACTAAATTTATATTATACACTAAATATATCCTATATGCAAAATCTTTAATTTTATGTATTTCACTTACTACTCTATATTTGTTCTCAGCCTTTGCAATAATGTCATGCCAAATGCAAACATGAATAATTATTAGGAAACAAATATCTAACAAAATAAACGCAATAAAAAATTAAAATATAATATAGTTAAATTGTAATTAAATATTAATATTTAATATGAAAGCAATATAAAAATAATTTTTAACAT
>JAUUSE010000005.1:0-57825 GCA_030842085.1 Bacillota bacterium
TGTCAGTTTTATCCGGCGGACTTTCGGCTGTATAAGCATTACTGCTGCAACTTGACATCGCCTCTGTATTGCTTCGAGCGGATGATGCGCTGCATGACGGCAGCAATAGTGCCATTATGCAGACAGATATAAATAATATTTCCTTTTTCATTTTTACACCTGCATTTTCATATTTTAAATTAAATTCAAATTATATATTCATGCGGCTTTTTTAAAAAATAACTGTCAATTACTGTCAAAATTGGTTTGTGTATGAAAAATGATATTAAAAATATAATGCCATTATCTTTGATAAAGATAATTTGATACTTTGACAAAAGATAAGCTTGACATTGATTATTACGGCTGTTATAATGTTATAGTCAGTCAAATAGTTATATATTTGGCAAATCTTAATTTTATTATTTGACCCACTAGCTCAGGCGGTAGAGCACTTGACTTTTAATCAAGGTGTCCGGGGTTCGATTCCCCGGTGGGTCACCAAAGTAGTACTAAGCAAAGTCCCCAAGAAATAATATTCTTGGGGACTTTGCTATTTTATATTTTTTGTCTCAATATAATTTTCATAAAAGAGCAATTAAACTAAAAGGTTTAACATAATTTTACGTCTGCTGATAAATTTATTCTTATATCTTTCCTACACATAATAGTAAATTTTTGTGCAGCTGCGGCTAATTTTATAATATCCGATTTTCATTTGGAGAAATTTGTATATACGGTTTATTAGATTACATTAAAATCAATATAAAAGTGAAGATATTTTCCACTTATAATTTTTTATTAATGTTTATTCCCAATTTATTCAGCAAATTATTTTAAACTCTATAATCTCTGTATTTCACTTAGAAAGTAATATCTCCCCGCTATTTTTTCTTTTTATATACCCGGTATTAATTGCAATTTTATTGACAAAATTATTTTTAATATGTATAATTTTTATTAATCAATATTATAATGAAATATAGTTTTAAATTTTAAAGTAAATTGCGCATATTTAACAATTGCCATATGTCGGATAATTAATAAGTTTATATTTTTATGGAGGATATTATGACAAATAATGTTATGCTTAATGTAAAACCTGACTTTGATATTACTGTATTTTCCAATAGATTAGCAGGGCTTTATCAGTCAAAGGGATATATGGTAAATGTTGCATATATGAATGGTTGCTCAATTATAAACTTTGAAAAAGGCACAGGCGGCATAAATACAATTTTGGGAATGGGTGAAGGAATAAAAGCCACCTGTATGCTTATGAACGGCGTATTGTCTATTAATTTTTCCGACGCCGAATGGACAGGGAAAATAATCGGCTTCTGTATAGGTTGGTTCTTATGTTTTATTCCTATCATTACAGCACTTATAGGCACCATGTCGCAGCTCGACCTGCCGAAAAAAATTGCCAACGACGCCACAATGATTGTTATGGGTATGTAAATTTTACTCAACTTATATCTTGTTATTTGATTATTACACTTTTCTATATTATTCCTTTAAATGGCTTGTAAAAGCTATTAAACTTAATTGATGCATTAATACCATAAGCGGAGCAATCTATGCTCCGCTTATATTTTGCAATTATAGAATTTTATGATAATTGGTCAAAATTGGTCCCTGCTTTATGGCGGCCTTGATGTTCACTGATATTCGCGGCACAGTCCGGCTAAAACTTATAATAAAACGGCTGCTTATATTATAAAAGCGGCCGTTTTATGAAAATATTTTAATTATTCCTGCTCGTCCTCTGATGCGTACTGCGAATTATAGAGCTTGTAATATAACCCCTTTTTCTCAAGCAGCTCTTCATGCTTACCCTGCTCTACTACCCTGCCGGCGTCCATTACAAGTATTATATCTGCCCTTTGGATTGTTGAGAGGCGATGCGCTATTACAAAGCTGGTACGATTTTGCATCATCTTTTCAAAGGCGCGCTGAATTCTTCGCTCGGTTACTGTATCTATAGCACTGGTCGCTTCGTCAAGTATGATTACCGGCGGATTGGCAAGCACGGTACGCGCTATCGTTATCAGCTGCATCTGCCCGTGTGACAGCGTTGTGCCTTCGCCGATATACGTGTCATAGCCATTTTCCAGCTTACTTATAAAGCTGTGGGCATGCGCAAATTTGGACGCTGCTTCTATCTCCTCATCGCTTGCATCTTCTTTCCCGTAGGCTATATTCTCTCTCACGGTGCCCTCAAACAGCCAGCTGTCCTGAAGCACCATGCCAAAGCTGCGGCGCAGGGATTCCCTCTTTATATTTCTTATATCTATATTGTCTAACTTTATCGCTCCGCTGTCAATCTCATAAAACCGCATGAGCAAGTTGACTATAGTAGTTTTGCCGGCTCCTGTCGGGCCAACTATAGCTACTGTGCTGCCCGGCTCTACGCTTAGGCTGAAATCGCGTATTAACGGATGCGAAAGCTCGTAAGAGAAATTTACAGCTTCGAAGTCTACTCTGCCCTCTGAATTTTCAATCTCAACAGAGTTCTGAGCATCTTCCTCCGTACCCGTTTCGTCCATTACTTCAAATATGCGGCGCGCCGATGCAATAGCTGTCATTATCTGAGTAGCTATTGATGTAAGGTCGTTAAAAGGTTTCGCAAACAGGTTGCTGTATACTATAAAGCTCGATATGCCGCCGGCGCTTATGCCGGCTATGGCGCCGCCTACCACGCCTACCGAAATATAGGCCAAATGATTGACAAACCGCGTTGTCGGGTTCGTGAGCGCACCGGCAAACTGTGCACGACGCCCGGTTATGTTCAGCTCGCTGTTTATCTCGTCAAACCGCTGCTGCGACCTTTTTTCATAGTTAAACAGCTTGACGGTTTTCGCCCCCTGTATAAGCTCCTCTGAAAGCCCGTTTAGCCGGCCCACCAGCGCTTGCTGTGCGCGAAAATATTTATTCGACATTTTAGTTATGGCCGAAGCCGTTAAAAATGTTATTGACGTTACCACAAGCACTGCGAGCGTCACCACAGGGCTTAATATCAGCATAAAAATAAGCGAACCGACTATGTTTATTATTCCCGAAAGCAGCTGAGCCACGCCCTGCACAAGGCCGTCGCCCACCATGTCGGCGTCGTTTATAAATCGGCTTTGGATATCGCCGTGCGCCTTTGTATCATAATACTTAAGCGGCAGTATCGACAACTTATCGTATGCATCGCGGCGTATATCTCTTACCGCGCGGTTTGCCGCCTTATTAGACAGCATATTAAACACATAGTTCATGCCCGCGCCTACTATATAGAATATTAACATTGTAACAGCGGCTTTTAGCACATATGCAAAATTTACGTTGCCCGGGCCTACTATCGCGTCTATCGCTTTGCCCATTACCGTCGGCATGGTAATATCTACCGTGCCGCTTATTACCACCGCTATTATAAGCGGTACAAACAGCGCTGGGCGAAAGGTGTATTTCGCTAAGCGGGAGAGCACCTGAAATGTGCTGTAACGCTCCTGCTGTTTTTCTTTGCGAACAGTCTGCTTACTCAAACGGCCGCACCACCTTTCTGCTGCGACAACTGAGACAAGGCTATGTCCCTGTAGGCTTCGCAGTTTTCCATTAGCTCTTCATGTCTGCCCATGCCTACCGCCCTGCCGTCGTCAAGCACTAATATTTTATCAGCGTGCGTTACCGTCGATATTCGCTGCGTTACCATTATAACGCTCATATTGTTTTCTTTGGTTATCTTTCTTATTGCGCGGCGTATGCGAAGCTCCGTCGCATAGTCCAGCGCCGACATGGAATCGTCGAGTATAAGTATGCGCGGACGCCTTGCTATTGCTCTCGCAATGGTGAGACGCTGCTTCTGCCCGCCGGAATAATTGCGTCCTCCGCGCTCAACATGGCTGTCAATTCCTCCATCTTTACTGTATACAAAATCAGCCGATGAACAGGCCACTGCTTCTGTAATGTCATTTGTATTTACATCTTCTTTTCCAAATGCAATGTTTTCTGACACGCTGCCCGAAAAAAGCTGCGGTTGTTGGGGCACTATTCCCAGCATATCACGAAGTTTTGTCCTATCATATTCTCTTACGTCTGCGCCAAATACTTTTACGGCGCCGGTATAGGATGTGTAAAGCGCCGGTATTAAATTTATAAGCGTCGACTTTCCCGCGCCGGTACCGCCGATTATGCCAAGCGTTTCTCCCCCGTTCAGCTTAAAGCTTATATCGCACAGCTCGGGATTTTCTTCTTCGCCATAGCGAAATGTCACATGCTCGAACTCCACCGCCGGTGCTGAAAAATCAGGAGCAGCGTCGGCTGTGCCCACATCTGAATCCGGCAGCGCCATTATCTCATTTACTCGGTTTAACGACGCATAGGCCTTTGTGTAAAGCTGCACAAGGTTGGATATTACTATAAGGACGTTAAGCACCTGCGTCATATAGTTTATAAAAGCAATCAACTCGCCCTGAGTAACTCCTGCAACGTTTACCCTTATCCCGCCAAACCATATTATCGCTGTAACCGACAAATTGATTATAAGCATAGTCGCCGGATTTACCAGCATCGCTATGCGGCCTGCCCGTTCGGCGTCGTTTGTCCAGCCGTCGTTTGCTTTTTTAAATTTATTCCTCTCTTTGTCGGTTTTTGCAAATGCCCTTATTACCCTGACACCCGATAAATTTTCATTTATCACGCGGCCAAGGCTGTCAAGGCGTTTTTGTATACGGATATAAAGCGGGCCTAAAAGTTTTATTATAACTGTAAGCACTACGGCAAATAATGCCACCGCTATCAGTGTAATAGTCGAGAGCTTTACATCTATTATCATGGCGGCGACTATACTGCCTATGCAGATAAACGGAGCCCTGATTACAAGTCGTATCAGCATTGCCACCGCCTGCTGAAGCTGATTTATGTCATTTGTCAAGCGGTTTGTTAAAGTAGCTGCGCCAAATTTGTCAAGCGTGCGCGCGCTGAGAGAATTGATTTTTTTATACATACTGCTTCTCAGCGATGTACCAAATCCCTGCGACGCTACCGATGCATAATATTGGCAGACAAGAGCGCTCATCAGCCCTATGAGCGCCGTCAGCGCCATTAGTCCGCCTATTTTAAGTATATACGATGTATCGCCCGTATCGACGCCGTTGTCTATCAGCATCGCCATAAGTATTGGCATCATCAGCTCCAGCACCGCTTCAAGCAGCTTAAATATCGGGCCTATCACGCACTGCTTTATATATGGGCGAAGATGCCCTTTAACATATCTGAACAATTTGTAAAACTCCTCTTTTATCTGCTCTATATCCAGCCTTTAATCCTAACTATTATATTTTCCATGCCCACATTTTATATTCGCGCTGCGTGAAAGTATACGCTATTGACGAAGAAATATAGATAACAAATAAATTCACTGTAAAGTTTTTAACATTTACTAATTCTTGTGCCGTCTACCACAAAATCAGGATATGAGCAACGCCCATATCCGTCATTATTCAGCTTTTATTATTTTGTTTATCTTTTTTCGGATTTGCAGATTTCCTATTATTCGGCCGTTCTTCAGCATCTAATTTTTCAACGGAGTCATTTGCCGTGACATTCTCTCCATCCTCTGAAGCTTCAGACACATCTGAACTCAACTCCTCTGACAAGGCCTGCTGCTTTTCAGATTTTTCTATTACATCTGTAGCAAGGTCGCTTGTGCAGTGCGGACATTTTACCGCACTTACGCTTATCTCCATCTGGCAGAAGGGGCATTTTTTAGTGGTCGGAGCCTCCGGCGCCGTTTCATTGGCATGTTCCAATTTGCCTATAGTGAGATTTTTAAGCTTATTTATTATTTTCACAAGCGCAAATATCACAACCGCCATTATTATAAAATTTATAACCGCGGTTATAAACGAGCCATATGCTAGCACTGGGCCATTCGCTTTCGCCTCGGCCAGCGTCAGTACAGTATCCTCCGTATATCCTGCTATTTTTTCATAAGGGTCGTAAAGCATTATAAATTTATTCGAAAAGTCGCTGCTGCCAAATATTCCAACTACCGGCATGATTATATCATTTACAACAGAATTTACAATGCTTTGAAAAGACGCACCTATAATTACGCCGACGGCTAAATCTATTACATTGCCGCGCAACGCAAATTCGCGGAATTCATGAATCAGTCCCTTTTGTTTCTTTATCTTCTTTACTATTTTCTTCTTCATATCTTTTCCCACTCTTAAAATTTTACTGCCCGGCTTTATAGTATATACACCACGATACTTATAAACTGCAATATACTTCCCATTAACACAAACAGATGAAACACGCTGTGCATATATCTTTTGCGTTTGCCCAAGCCATATAGTACTGCTCCTATTGTAAATGATATTCCGCCCGCAAGCAAGATTAAAAATCCCGGCAAACTCATTACGCGTATTATCGGTTTTATGGCTACTATTATGCACCAGCCCATTATTATATAAATAATCATTGAAAATACGCGATATTTCTTCAAATCAACAGCGTTCAGCACTACGCACAGCGCCGCCATTCCCCACTCAAATCCAAAAAGCACCCATGCAAGAACCGTGTTTTCTTTTCTCAGCCCAACCAGCAAGATAGGCGTATATGTACCGGCTATCAGCAAGTATACTGCACAGTGGTCGATTATCTGCATGACCTTTTTCGCCATCTCCGGCTTAAGTGCGTGGTATATGCTCGATATCGTATAAAGCACTATTGTGGAAACTCCATACACGATAGAGCCGGCTATGCTCCAGCCGTCGCCCTTATAGCATGATATGAGCAAGCACATCACTAGCACTATTATGCCAAATGCGCCGCCTACTATATGCGATATTGAATTAAACCATTCTTCTATCCTTGTATAGCCCGGAAGAACTCTGTCTCTCAGCTTTGTCCTTGGCATTGGCTAAGCCCCCTGATTTTAACAATTTTCTAAAACTGTACGTAGATTTCGTTCGTTTTAATATACATATAAATACTGCTAAAATTGTACTTTACTTATATCTCAATTCTATTACAAAGTATGCCGAAAATACACGCTCAATTACTTTAGCTTACGTTAAAATATTATTTTCGGCATCAAATTATTCTCAAATTAATTATACGCATCTTTATACATTAATTCAAGGAATTGATGAATAGAATAAATAATTTTACAAATAATCTACGCTATTTTCACTTGTAAATATTACTTGATTTAGTTCAGAAAACATTGTATATTTATAAATGCATTAAAAGAGGGTGATAGTAATGATTAATACAAATGCAAATATGAAAAAAGCTATCGGCGACGGCGGCTTTGATGGTGCTTTTAAACAGCTTTACACAGATATCGCTGACGCACGCAGCCGGTATATATCTCTTATTGACGGATTTAGCGGATATTTTGGCGAACGCGATAATCTGCGCTTGTTCAGCGCGCCGGGCCGCACCGAACTCGGCGGAAATCACACCGACCACCAAAAGGGCAATGTTTTGGCTGCATCGGTTGGAAATGATATTATCGCTGCAGTTTCTGAAAATGACAGCCACATTATAAGAATTAAATCTGAAGGACACGAGGTTGTTGAAGTCGACCTTACTGATTTAAATATTAAGGAAAGCGAAAAAGAGGACGCCAACGCACTTGTGCGCGGCATCAGCGCAAGAATGAATGAGCTTGGATACGCGGTAAGGGGCTTTGACGCATACACAACCTCTCGCGTGCTTAATGCTTCCGGCATGTCGTCGTCGGCCGCTTTTGAAATACTCTGCTGCACTATTGTAAATTATCTCTTTGCAAACGCTGAGCTCAGCGCAGTTGATATGTCGCTTATTTCAAAATATGCCGAAAATGTATATTTTGGAAAGCCGTGCGGCCTGCTCGACCAGCTTGCTTGCTCTGTCGGCGGTATTGTAGCTATGGACTTTAAGGATGACAGCCATCCTGCCATTGAACAGATTAAATATGATTTTGAGAGTACGGGACATGTCTTTTACATAATTAATACCCGCGGTAATCACGGCGACCTGACATACAATTATGCGGATATTCCAAACGAAATGCGCTCGGTTGCTGCATATTTCGGCAAAGAGGTTCTCGGCCAGTGCACAAAGCAGCAGGTCATGGAAAATATCCCGCAGCTCAGGAAAGTTGTATCCGACAGAGCCATACTCCGCGCAGTTCACTTCTTTAACGACTGCGAACTGGCTAAGCAAGAGGCCCAAGCTTTAAAGCAGAATAAATTTGATGAATTTCTTTATCTTATTAAAAAATCCGGCAGGTCCTCTTATATGTATTTACAGAATATATACTCGCCGGATATGCCGCAGATACAGGATTTGTCTTTGGCGCTTATGCTCAGCGAAGAGGTCCTTGGCGAGCGCGGCGCTTTCAGAGTGCACGGCGGCGGGTTTGCCGGTACTATACAGGCATTTGTTCCGCAGGACCTCGCAGAAGTATATGTTAAAACGCTTGACGGTGTCTTCGGAGATGGCAGCTGCCTTTGCCCGCATATTAGGAATATAGGCTCAACAGAGCTTAAATATAACTGATTTGCATCTTTGATTAATTTTAATATTTTTGGCCGGCATGGTTTGCATGCCGGCCTTTTTTACATAAACACACATTAAGATGAAAAATTTTACCTCTCGTACAGTATTACAAAGAATAACAGCAATAATATGCACGCACTATACAAAAATTAGAAAAATTTCTCAACATGTTAAAACAAGAATTAAATCAGATTTTTTGAAAGCTCAAATTAAAGCCATGCGCAATAAGTATGGCTTTAATTATATTTTTCACTATACACTTACTTTGCATTATCGAATTTAAATTTGCATAATTTCTTATAATCACAATTTTGCCCTGATATATGAAAACTTTAAAATAATAAAAAACTAATTACATTAAATAGCATTATTCCCCCGTTTTATATGTGGTTGAAATCAATATATTTTGATTAGTTTTTATTAAAACTCTTGACAAATATGTCGGTTGGCTATAAACTATATATGTCGGTAATCTACCAACACGCGAAAGGGGCAGGTTGAATGAATAATTTAAAATTGGGCGTGGTAGACGCCAAATTTGCTGATATCGTATGGAACAATGCGCCGATAACTACTGGAGAATTAGTAAAGCAATGTGCTGAAAAACTTAATTGGAAACGGCCAACAACCTATTCTGCACTTAGGAAATTTTGTGAAAACGGAATATTTAAAATGGAGAACAGCACTGTCGCTGTACTAATTACAAGAGATCAGCTTCACGGCATGCAGAGCGCTAAATTTGTCGATGAAGTTTTTGATGGCTCTTTACCTACTTTCATTGCTGCATTTATGAATCATAAAGCGCTTAGTCAGGAGGAAATTGACAAGATTCAAGAGATGATTAATAATGCAAGGGAGGAATAGTCATGCAAAGCAATATATTAGCAGCCTTATCAGACGTATTTTTGAAAATTTTTAATATGAGTATGGCTGCGGTATGGATTATTCTTGCGGTTATTCTGCTGAGACTGCTGCTCAAAAGAGCGCCCAAAATTATCATCTGTGTACTTTGGGCATTTGTCGGAATACGCCTTATCTGTCCATTCTCTTTTGAGAGCTTTTTGAGTATTATTCCAAGCGCACAAGTCATTAATCCCAATTTTTTGACAAATTCGGCAGAGGCCGTCGACGTTGGCGTCCCGGCGATTAGCAGCGCCGTTAATTCCGCTGTGATATCCGGTTTTGAGCAAAATCCGTCGGCGCTGACGCTGCTTCAGACGGTCGGCAATGTTGTTCCTCTTATATGGCTTGCGGGGATAATTGCGATGCTTATCTTTGCACTCATTAGCTTTTTAAGGCTGCGCAGAAAGATTGCTATGACGGCCCCGTATAAAGACAATATCCTTCTGTGCGACGCTGTTAAATCGCCATTTATTTTGGGAATTTTCCGTCCTAAAATTTATCTCCCCTCTACAATGAGCGAAGAGCAGATTTCATATGTACTTGCCCATGAAAAAGCGCATTTGCTGCGAAAAGACAATTGGTGGAAGCCTTTAGCCTATTTTATCCTTGCTCTGCACTGGTTTAATCCGCTTTGCTGGGTAGGTTATATGCTGCTTTGCAAGGACATTGAGCTGGCCTGCGACGAAAAGGTCATTAAAAAATTAAACTTTGAAGAAAGGCGGCAATATTCGCAGGCGCTGCTAGACTGCAGTACAAACCGCCGTACGACTGCAGTATGTCCTTTGGCTTTTGGAGAAGTAGGTGTTAAGGCAAGAATAAAAAATGTGCTGAGCTATAAAAGGCCTGCCTTTTGGATTATCATTACGGCAGTAGTGGCATGTATCGCTGTTGCAGTGTGTCTGCTGACAAATCCCAAAATAATCAACCCGCATGCCAACAGCATTGTGGATGTTCTTGAGAGCGGAAGCACCTGTGATGGAATAGGAATTAAAGTAATGTCCGCTTCAGTTGAAAAGGGCGAGGTTTATTTAGACGTTGTATGGGATAACCAAACAGACTACACAGTGGGCTTCGGTACACGCTTTTGGCTATATAAATACGAAGACAACGAATGGAAAAGGCTCAATTCGTATGAAAACACCGCCTTTACAAATGAGCTCTATTTGCTACTTCCTCATGATACTGGAGAGTATACTCGGGATTTCTCATATAATCCCACATTTTGCTATGATTTGTCCGATGCGGGAAAGTATCGGTTGGTTTCTCAATTCTCTTTTGAAGATTATGACCGTAATAATAAGTATCCCGAATTCTATTATCAGCAACACCATATTTATATTGACTTTGAGCTGAGGTAATAGTTTTTATACGCTCAAAAAATCGTGACCAATAGACATAGAGTGTTTAATGGCGGGCCAAAAGCTTCACAATTATCAAAATCTGCGTCCAGTATTGCTTTTGTGAAAACTTTGTTTTTATATATAGAGCAATTGCTAAGAAAAATTGATAAATTTTAAGAGATGATTAATAATGCAAGGGAGGAATAGCCATGCAAAGCAATATATTAGCAGCCTTATCAGATGTATTTTTGAAAATTTTTAATATGAGTATGGCTGCGGTATGGATTATTCTTGCCGTTATTCTGCTAAGGCTGCTGCTCAAAAGAGCGCCAAAATTTATCATCTGCCTGTTGTGGGGACTTGCTGGAATACGCCTTATCTGTCCATTCTCTTTTGAGAGCTTTTTGAGTATTATTCCAAGCGCACAAGTCATTAATCCCAATTTTTTGACAAATTCGGCAGAGGCCGTCGACGTTGGCGTCCCGGCGATTAGCAGCGCCGTTAATTCCGCTGTGATATCCGGTTTTGAGCAAAATCCGTCGGCGCTGACGCTGCTTCAGACGGTCGGCAATGTTGTTCCTCTTATATGGCTTGCGGGGATAATTGCGATGCTTATCTTTGCACTCATTAGCTTTTTAAGGCTGCGCAGAAAGATTGCTATGACGGCCCCGTATAAAGACAATATCCTTCTGTGCGACGCTGTTAAATCGCCATTTATTTTGGGAATTTTCCGTCCTAAAATTTATCTCCCCTCTACAATGAGCGAAGAGCAGATTTCATATGTACTTGCCCATGAAAAAGCGCATTTGCTGCGAAAAGACAATTGGTGGAAGCCTTTAGCCTATTTTATCCTTGCTCTGCACTGGTTTAATCCGCTTTGCTGGGTAGGTTATATGCTGCTTTGCAAGGACATTGAGCTGGCCTGCGACGAAAAGGTCATTAAAAAATTAAACTTTGAAGAAAGGCGGCAATATTCGCAGGCGCTGCTAGACTGCAGTACAAACCGCCGTACGACTGCAGTATGTCCTTTGGCTTTTGGAGAAGTAGGTGTTAAGGCAAGAATAAAAAATGTGCTGAGCTATAAAAGG
Source organism: Bacillota bacterium (assembly GCA_030842085.1). GTDB lineage: Bacteria > Bacillota > Clostridia > Oscillospirales > Acutalibacteraceae > Timburyella. Next base: position 11,852 of record JAUUSE010000005.1, read on the forward strand.
CCTGCCTTTTGGATTATCATTACGGCAGTAGTGGCATGTATCGCTGTTGCAGTGTGTCTGCTGACAAGCCCCTACACCAGCCGTTCTGTAACTGTTGTTGATACCGGAAGCACCTACGACGGCATAGGCGTTGAAGTAACGTCTGCTTCGGTTGAAAATGGTCAGCTTCGCTTGGACATATTATGGGATAATCAAACCGATTATACCGTAAACTATGGCGTAGACTTTCAGGTATATAAATATGAAAATGACGAGTGGCAGCTGCACAATGAGTACGGACCCATGTACATCAACGACTTGCTTTATCGTGTGCCGCCACATAATGCCGAAAACTCCCGGCAAGGCTTTACATATAATAATTTTTCTGGTCTGCCAGACCCCGGCAAATACCGGCTTACTACTGATTTTGACCTCAGCAGCCGTGAAGACAATTCCGGCAGAGGTGCTGACGAATATATTATGTGGGTTGATTTTGAGATTAAATAACAAGTTTTATTATAATAAGTTGAGTAATACAGTTGGCTTGAATTTTGCAAAGCTTTAAAGCAGCATTCGATTTCTACATATTATTCGCTATGCGGCTTTACAAATTTAATATTAAAGGCCGGCACATTTTAAGTGCCGGCCTTTTGCTTTTATGCTGCTAAAATCTTATAAATTTACACATTTTATAGCACATTAAGCTTAATTGACTTTTTACCCGCGCCGTCTGCTTTAACTCATAAATTCCCAACATATATATGCTCGGCGCATTTGACATTGCCAATAGCATTTTTTGTTAATCTATCTTTTTACGCATATAGGCGCCGATATCAACATCTGCACTGCTGCATTTTATAAATACATCTTCGGCCGCTTTATTTGCGCACTCAATCTCTTCGCCAGATAAATTAAATATTCTTTCCACTGTTACATTATACGGCTCTTTTCCCGGCTCTAAGCAGTCTAATACATCTCCGCGGTAAAACCTGTTGCGCTGACTTACCCTAAGAAGTTCTCCGCTGTATTCTCCGGCAATGCCTACGACCTGGTGCGTCCTGATATATCCGCCTGTGTTATATGTCTGCTCACCAGTCGGACGGCCAAAATAGAAACCTGTGCTGTATACGCGGTGACTTATCTTATCCAGTTCATCAAGCACCCACTGCTGCGGTCTATATTCACCGCTTTCTGATTTAAGATATGCATCTATCGCAGCGCGGTATGCATAAGTGGTGACGGCCGTATAATATGCTGATTTTGCCCGGCCCTCTATCTTAAAAGAATATATTCCCGCCTGTGACATTTTGTCTATGTACGCCGCCATGTTAAGGTCGTTTGCATTGAGTATATATGACCCGCTTTCGTCTTCTTCTATCGGATAATATACACCCGGACGTTTTTCCTCGCACAGCGCATATCTCCATCTGCATGACTGCGCGCAGTCGCCGCGGTTGGCGTCGCGCCCCGTCATGTAATCCGACAAAAGGCATCTTCCTGAGCGCGATACGCACATGGCCCCATGCGCAAACGCCTCAAGCTGCATATCATCCGGGATTTCTGCCCTTATATCAGATATTTCATCAAGTGTAAGCTCCCTCGCTAACACCGCACGTGTTGCGCCAAGGTTGTACCACATCTTCGCCGATTCTGAATTTACTATGCCGGCCTGAACAGATATATGTATATCCGTATTTTCCGCATATTTCCTGCAAAGGGCAAAAACGCCGGCATCTGATACAATAAACGCATCTACGCCGGCGTCAGCCGCCGTTTCTATAACCTGCGGAACCTCTTTTATTTCATCATTGTGCGGCATGGTATTCAGCGTTATATACACCTTGACGCCCGCGCCATGCACATATTCTACGGCGCTGCGCAGGCCATTATCGTCAAAGTTCTGCGCACCGGTACGCATATTAAATTTCTCGTGCGCTAAATACACAGCGTCGGCGCCAAACTTTACCGCCGCCTCCAACTGCTCACGACCGCCGGCCGGCGATAAAAGCTCCGCTTCTTTGCCGCGTTTTCCCTTTCTTTCCACTACGACTGCCATTTTCCCTCTCTCTTAAGTCGAGCTATCGTTGAGTTATGTTCATCAAGCGTCTTGCTATAATAGAACACCTTGTCTTTATCCGTTACAAAATAATCATAGTCGAAGTTTTCCGCCGGATACAGTACTGCGTTTATGGCGTCTATGCTTGGATTGCATATCGGTCCAGGCGGCAGGCCTTCGGTTACCTCGGTATTGTACATTATCCCAGCCTTTTTCGCATATGTCACCGTCGGCGTAGAGCCTAATAGTTTTGGCTGGTCCGTCCAGTTCAGCCTGTTGTAAAATACTGCCGCTACTTTCGCCATGTTTTCAGGGTCGCCGCTGGCCTCTAATTCAACTATAGACGCTAATGTCAGCACTTCATGCATGGAATAGCCCAGCTCCTGAGCACGCGCTTTCATGTCGTCGGTAAACACCGTATCGAGCTGCGATATCAGCTTATTTAATGCTGTAAAACCTGAATTAGCCGTGTCGTCCTTATAAAAATTATATGTTTCAGGATACAGATATCCTTCAAGGCGGTAATATACCCTTTGTACAGGTATTTCCTCTATAAAGCCGTAATTGAACTCGCCAGATGCAACCGCCTCGTCAAATGAGTCAGCCGTACATACGCCGGCGTCTACAAGAAGGCTCTTTACCGTTTCCAAATTAGCGCCTTCAGGTATCGTCACCGTTACCTCGTCGGCCGCAAGTCCGCCCTCCTGCAGCTGCGATATTATTCCTTCATAGCCTATGCTGTTATAAAAATTATATACTCCACTTCTCAGGCTGCCGTCAACGCCCTTTAGCTTAGCAAACATCCTAAACAAAAACGGATGGTCTATCGCGCCTGCTTGCTCTAATGTTTCGGCTATTTCCGCAGTGCTGGCGTCCTGTGCAATTACTACCTCACAATACTCGTTTTTGCCTAGCGCTAATACGTCCCACAGTGTAGTTATAATCGCCCATGAAAAAAATACCGATAAACCAACTATTAAACCTATCTGCACTATTACGCTTACTATCCATGCGTTGGAGCGCTTTTTCTTGCCTTTTTTGCCATTTTTGTCGGACTTGCCAGCTCTGCTGTGCGCTGCCGCCGTATTTGTCCGCATATCTTTAACGCCGGCCGACGGAACGTATTCGTGATGCTTTATTACAAAGTCATCATCTATAAACGTATCGTCTTCGCCAGCGCCAAAATTCAGCGCGTCAGACGATGGCACTGTAAAATCTGTATCTTCTGAATTTGAAGTGCTTTTTGGCATGAACATGTCAAAGTCATATTTCCCAACGCTTTTATACTCGTCATCCAAATTTAAGTTATTGTCATCCCTAAACTCGTCAAGTATCTTGTCTATTTCCTTGTCATGCTCGTCGCCGTGAAAATTAAAATTTTCTTTCATATTATCAGCCCTTTATTTATAAACAAATGACAGTAACAACTATGTTCTAAAATTCATATACTGTAACAAAAGTGCAGCAGAAAAATCGCACTTTTGATATATATTTTTTAGAGGTGAAATTTATGTGTTTTGGTAACAATAACAACTGCTGCTGGATTATAATTTTAGTACTTATACTTTGCTGTTGCTGCAACAATTGACAGTTAGTTAAGTATCCGCCCTGCCCTAATTGCGGCAGGGCTTTTGCTTATCTATACGGCCGCCGCATCCTCTTGTATATCTGTCGGTTATTATAACATCTACCGCCTTGTCAAAGCGGCCGTGCCACAGACTCCGCTTTATTTGAAACGAATATGCAAGCCCTGCCGTTTTGCCGCTGTATCTTGATAAAAATCTGTCATAATAACCCTTGCCAAATCCTAACCTGTACCCGCTTAAGTCATAGCATAATGCAGGAACTATACATAGACCATTTTCATAATCAGTGAACTTTTCGCTATACAGCGGCTCAGGCTCCAACACGCCAAATGCACCCGGACTCAAATCTTCTGTAGATTCTATATAATAAAAGTCAAGGTCTGTTACATCAGTCCTACAATACGGCACTGCTACCCTTTTGCCGTCGGAGAGTGCGCTTTCCAATATATAGCTTGTGCTTATTTCTATGCCTTTAGACATATATATGAGCAATGTGTCCGCCTGTTTATAATCTCTGCACCGAAGAAAGCGCCTGGCTATTGCCGTGTCCAGCGACTCTTTCTTTTTCAGCGACATTGCAGCCCGCTCTTTTTTGCACTTTTCCCTTAGTTCCTTTTTATATTCCCTTATATCTCTTATTTCCGGCATTGCATGCCCTTTCTTATGTCTTCTGCTGTTTCTTCTCCTGCCAAATATTCTACCATTTTGAATGCAAAATCCGTCGTTACACCAGGGCCGCGGCCCGTAATCACATTGCCACTCTGCACTACATATTCATCGCTGAGGCTTGCGCCTTTAAGCTCACTTTCAAAGCCCGGATAGCATGTAGCTTCTCTGCCCTCTAAAATCCCGCTGTGGCCCAGCACAGACGGTGCGGCGCAGATTGCCGCGCACAGCTTTCCTGTATTATTGGCATAATCTAAAAATTCATGCACCTTTAAAGATTTATCTAAATTAATCATGCCGGGCATGCCGCCGGGAAGCGCAACCGCTTCAAGTCTCTCATCCGGCGTTATTTCATCCGCCAAAACATCGGCTATAACCTCTATGCCGTGTGAGCCGCGAACTGCTTTTGCGCTGACGCCAACAGTTGCGACATCAATATTGGCACGTCTTAATATGTCTATTATTCCTATTGCTTCTATTTCCTCAAAGCCATCGGCTAAAAACACATATACCATATCTGTCATCCTTTAGCTTATTGTTTTTTCTACATACTCCACTATTCTTTTGTGTATCTCTTCTACCGGCAGCGGCTCCCTGTCCGCCGCACAGTTTATTACATGCCAGCCGAGCTTCTCTGCCGCATAAAGCGCCGATACCCTGCTTATCTCTAAATATCTGCGGTCCTTTTCGTGTATGTCCCGCTTATCCTCATCGCCGCTGTAACGCTTAGATATAAGCCGGCTGGAAACGGACGACGGCATATCTAAATAAATTACGGCGTCCGGCTTGGGAAGGCCGACCTTATTAAACTCCAAATCATAGAGCCAGTCGAGATATTCGTCCCACTGCTCCTCCGGCAGCTTGCAGGTCTGATGCACGGCGTTGGATGTGGTATATCTGTTGGCAACTATTATTGCGCCGTTTTCGTAATACTCACCCCAGCTTGTTTTAAAACTGGCAATCCTGTCAACCGTATAAAACAATGACGACGCATATGGTCCGACATCGCCCGGCTTATCGCCGAACTTTCCCGAAAGATACATCTTTACAAGCGCGCTCGACTGAGATGAATAGTCCGGGAACGATACATACTTTACAAGACGCTCGCCGTTCTTTAAATAAGTATACAGCTTTTCAGACTGCGTCTGCTTGCCGCTGCCGTCCAGCCCTTCTATCACTATCAGTTTGCCGCGCATATCCGTCCCACTCTCATTCATATCATTATTCATTAATTATATCAAACATATATTATTTTATCAAACACTATTTTGATGCGTCTGCCGGCTCTGCGCATGTTTTCACATTCAAAGATGCTGAGCCATTTTCATCGACACCTATCCCGCTGCAGGTTATATCGGCGCCGACGGCATTATCAGCTGCATTTTCAATGCCTAAAGCATTCGTCTTATCAGACGCAGGCGCTCCGTATTGTTCAATGTCTACAGGCTCTACCTCTGTTTTTGAGGCGGGCGCTGACTCATTATTGTCACTGCCTGTCAGAACTTCCGCTGTGTAGTCGGTGCTTCTCTCTTCACCGCTTGTGCCAAGAGCCGCCGGCGTTTCACCTGCCGGTGCGCCGTCCCGTTCGGCATTTTCCGCACAAGCCTCCACAGCATCTAATTTGCCGGATTTGCCCTTTAGCAGCCTGTCCCTTAATCTATACATAAATCCGGGTATTATTAAAAACTTATTGACGCCTATTGCTATTATAACGCCTATCACCGTCTCAAAAATTCGGTAAAGCGCGTATACAAGCGGGTCTCTGTCGCCCATTACCGATATTACCACTGTAAACACCACGCAGGCCATTGCACAAGAACGCTGCTTTTTCGTTATATTGCATATCACCATGCAGGCTAAAATGCCCAAAAAGACTATTATTATCTGTATAGGCAACGACACATACGGCAAGGCAAAAAGAGCCAATATTCCCAATGCGCCTCCGACAGCGTTGCCAAAAAGGCGAAAAAGTCCAGACGTCACACTGTCCTCCACAGTGTTCTGCATACAAATAATAGCCGCAGCGCATGCATAAACGGGTATGGAATTGGCCTGATTGAAAAATTCAAAATCTACCAGCGTGTGTAATATTGCAAAAAATATAAAGCACAGCGCAACCGATACTGCCGTCTTTAATGAGCGCATGCCAAGACCGGGTATTCTTTTTACCGCTTCTTTGGACATATTCATTCCTAAGCCGCAGCCATGTGCGGCCGCCTTTCAGATTATTTTTACATACATTATAATCTAAATTATTATTTTTATCTACAAAAGCAGCAATTTTTAACCTTTATGTAATATTTATTACAAACATTTATAGCCTTAGATAACGGACAAGCTTTCGGTATACTTATAAAAGCAAGCATACCGAAAGCAAAATTTTGTACAAAATACTTTTTGCAAGCTTTTATTGCTGCAAAACAATATACAAGGCCTAAACGTCCACTCTGGTGCAGCGGTATATAAGCATAAGTTCATTTAAAAAGATTATATCTGGCATTCGTGCGTTGCTTTACCGTAATTTTGTATTTTAGAAAAGCCACAGCCAACAGAAATACTACATGTAACAACTGCAGCCATTTTCACCTTATCGGCAAATGCGGCAAAAAGCGCCTGATTTATATATCAGCCGCTATTTCCTGCGCCATTTTGCTCCCTGCGGAGTGTCCTCTACTATTACGCCCATTTCGCTTAAAATATTCCTTATTTCATCTGCTCTGGCATAGTTTTTCTCTGACTTTGCAGCCGCACGCTCAGATATAAGCCTTTCTATCTCAGCATCGTCATCGCCGGCGCCGTTTTTGCCGTCTGGCTCCTCATAAAGTACGCCAAGCACATTATTAAACTCGTCAAAAAGCTTTAAGGCGTTTTCAGCCGATTCCTTATCCATCTTGTTCTCAATAGCAACGTTTACCGACTTTACCATTTCAAACATTACGCCTATGGCGTCGGCTGTATTGAGGTCGTCGTCAAGTGCGGAAATAAAGTCGGCTCTGAAACTGTCAAATTTAACCTTTTCGCCTGACTGCGGTGCATTTTGCAGATAAAACTCCAGATTTTCACGGCAGGTTTTAAGCCGCTGCAAAGCACTGATATTTTGCTGCATTATACCCTCGGTAAAGTTTATGGGGCTGCGGTAATGCGATGCAAGCAGCGTAAAACGTATGGGCTCATACCCATATTTTTGCGCTATCTCACGCACAGTGAAAAAATTGCCCTTTGATTTTGACATCTTTTCGTTATTAAAATTCACATGACCGTTATGCATCCAGTAGTTTGCAAACTCACAGCCGTTTGCGCACCGCGACTGCGCCGTCTCGTTCTCGTGATGCGGAAACATTAAGTCGCGGCCGCCGCAGTGTATGTCTATTGTATTGCCTAAATACCGCCGCGCCATTGCCGAGCACTCTATATGCCAACCGGGGCGGCCGGGGCCAAACGGAGAGTCCCATGACGGCTCGCCCGGCTTTGCGCCTTTCCACAAAGCAAAGTCTAACGGACTGCGTTTTAAGTCCGATACCTCTATTCGGGCACCCGACTGTAGCTGCTCTATCGACTGATGTGATATGTCGCCGTAGCCCTTTGCCTTGCTCGTGTCAAAATAAACGTCGCCCCCCGACTGATATGCGCAGCCTTTATCTATAAGCGTCTTTATTATATCTATTATCTCATCTATGTTTTCCGTCGCGCGCGGAGCTACGTCTGGCGGCATTACGTTTAGGCCGGCAGCGTCCTTTTTATATTCAGATATGTATTGCTCCGCAAGCTCTTTTACCGTTATGCCCATTTCATTTGCGCGGTTTATCATTTTGTCGTCTACGTCTGTAAAATTCTGCACAAATTTTACCTTATACCCGCGCCACGCAAGATATCTGCGCAATACGTCAAATACGCAAAGCGGACGTGCATTGCCTATGTGTATCAGATTATATACCGTGGGACCGCAGGCGTATATTTTTACCGTATCGCCTATAGGTATAAATTCGTCCTTATTTCTGCTCATGCTGTTATATATCTTCATAACGCACCACCCATTTCTTTTTCCATTTTTATATTTTTACATATCGTTATAAGCAAACTATGTTTAATGCTATCTATTATATAGCTAAGCCTGTTAGACAGATTTTCCTTTGAACATATTGGGCCTTAGATATATCCCACTCCGTGCTGCTCACACATCTATAATAATTTTGCCGCACGGCACGTCCGGCTTTTTAAGTGAGACTTTAACAAATACTCTGCTATGCCTTTTTCTCTTTAACTATGCGAAATTTACTGCCTATTATTCCTTGCAGCAATTTATATATAAGCAGTCCAGCTGCAGTGCCTAAAGTGTTCAGTATTAAATCATCTACATCCGTGCCCCTCGACAAAAACAGCTGGCTAAGCTCTATAAACAACGATATTAAAAAGCCGGTTAATATTACGTACCTTCCTTTTATTTCCCAAAGGACAGGCAAACAGAAGCCTATTGGCATAAACATCACTATGTTGCCGATAAAGTTTATTAAAAAATAATTTATATTATCGTTTTCAAACACTTCTTTATATGTGTCGTATAAAAATCTAAACGGTATAATGTTAACCGAGCCGACGCCTCTCGTTTGAATAGTCAAACCGCCGTTTACTCCTATGTCGAGCTTTGGTATCACCGTTTGCGATGCGAGGCCCACTAAAAAGGCGGCAAATAAAAGCAACACAATCTCATGTTTTAGGTTTATCTTATTGCTTTTTAGCTTTAAAATTATGACCCTTGCTATTATAAAAATTGGAATTGCTATAAGCATATATGGCAGCATATTGACTATATAGCCTATTATTCTTCCCATTGTTTTTCACTCCTGCCATTATATAGTTTAAATCAGAGCTGAGACTGCACCGTGTTTTTTAAAAAATCTGCGCACTTTTCTATATCTTCCATGTCGGGGTGTCCCTTGGCTATGCCGCCGATTATCTTAAACGGGCCATAAGTGTCATAACCTTTGCATTGATATATTCCAAGTATTTCTAACCCCAAACCGCTAAGACGCTTTATAAAAGCATCGGCATACTTTTCACTGCCGCTGCCGCTCGTATATATTATAAATGTTTTTTGCGGCAGATGAGGGCTGCCGTCTAAAAATTTTTTCAGGGATTTATGAAACTTCGACATATATATTCCCGATGCAAAGCCTACAGCTTTGTATTTTGAAAAATCAGTATTTGCCGCTTTATCTGCGCTTATTAAATCGATGTCGCTTCCCGCTGCAGCGCCTTCAAGCAGCTTTTTTGTATTTCCGTGATGCACCGATGCATATATTACCGCCATGTCAGGCATAGCTGTCTCGCTCCTTAATTTTGTCTTATTTAACAGTCCGCCGCGGCAGCCGTTCAGAGATGTGGAAACAATAAAAAATATACACTTGTGCACATAAATCTAAACTCATAGCATGCCGCGCCGGGACTATATCACTTGTCATTATCAGGACTGTGTTTTACATTGTCATGCTCTTTAATATTTGCGTCGATATACATTTCTATCTTGCAGATTTTTTTACTTATATTTATTATCTCCTGCTCGACCGGGTCAGGAATATGAATTTGGTCAAGCGGGCTTACCTTTACGCCGTTGCGGCGGACAACCCTTGCCGGTGTGCCTACCGCTGTTGAGTTTTCCGGCACATCGTGAAGCACGACAGAGCCGGCAGCTATTCTTGAATTGTCCCCTACCGTTATAGGACCTAATACTTTGGCTCCAGCACCTATCATTACGTTTTTGCCTATTGTTGGATGACGCTTTCCGGTTTCTTTTCCCGTGCCGCCTAACGTTACTCCCTGATATATTACCGTGTCATCCCCAACTTCTGCCGTCGCGCCTATCACCACGCCGGTACCGTGGTCTATAAACACACGCCGCCCAATATTTGCCGCCGGATGTATTTCTATTCCCGTCTTGCGTACAGTGCGCTGTGATATCCACCTTGCTATGAAAAATAAGCCTTTGTTATAAAACCAATGCGCGCGTCTATGCCGACGCACCGCTTTAAAGCCTGGATATAAAAAGTATATCTCCAAGGATGACCGCGCCGCCGGATCTTTTTCCTTTACCGCGGCTATATCCTCCTTTAACCTTTCAAACATGGGTATCCCTCCTTTTAACTATTTAAGCACCGCTATTTTGCAGCAAACATTTCGCGAGATTGCCGCTTTAGCTCTGGCCGACTATTGCCTCCCGTTTTGCTTTACCGCGACCGGATTTGCTTAACGCCGTAGCTGTTCAGGCGTTTTTGCCAGCATCATGAATATTCGTATATAACAAACGCCCCCTGCCGTAATGACAGGAGGCGACAAATTTAAACCGCGGTTCCACTCCAATTTATACTCTTAACCCCTTAACGCGGGAAACGTGCCGCACTACTATATTTCGCACGGCAGGCTGAGAGGTGCATTCAGCTTCTTTAGCATATCGTCCGCTTTCAGCCGATGACGGACTTTCTCTGTTATGCTGAATATAAAGCCTACTATTCCCCGTTAACGCCTTTATCTTTTAATACATTATATACTCTTTCCTACTAATTGGCAACACATAAATTTGTCCTTTTGTCCAAGCATAATTTGATTATTCACGCTATTTTTCTAATTAAATTAAAGCTCATCTGCAACTTCAAGCAGCCGGCAGATTTGTCATGCGCTGCCGTATAATTCTTAATATGGCGACCAATAACGGAATGCTAAAATCAGTTCGTGCTCGCACTTATTTATTAAAATTAACGCATTCTCTGTTCTGGTATATATATGTAATCCCTGATATTACAGTAAGCAAAGCCGATATCCACAACAGCACGGAATATCCTATGCGTATAGCAAATACCGCAGTCTCTCCTAAAAAGCCCAGAGATATAAGATATTCCATAAGCATTACTGTTATAATTGCCACCATCTGGCTTACCGTTTTAAATTTGCCCCATATGTTCGCCGCTATGACCTTTCCGGTACTTGCCGCTACCAAACGTACCGACATTATTGCAAATTCTCTGAACAGAACAATGGCTGTTACCCATATTATTCCATAGCCGTAACCCATGTATATAAATCCTAAAAATGCCACCGTTGTCAGCATCTTGTCGGCTATTGGGTCCAAAAATTTACCAAAATCTGTCTCTATGCCGCGCTTACGCGCTATATTGCCGTCAAAATAATCTGTTATGCTGGCAATTATAAACACTGCCGCCGCTATCAGCATATGATGCGGAAAGTCTATTATCAGCAATGCCAAAAATATAGGCGTCATTATTATTCTTATTATGGTCAGCTTGTTTGGTGTATTCATAGCTTACCGTCCTATCTCTCTTATTTTTGCCGCATAACTTATTTTACCCTATAATGCTTCTCCCACAAGCTCGCCGTCGGAAGTCTCTAAAAGCTTTACATTTATAAATTCGCCCGGCTCAATTTCTTTATCGCTGCTAAAAAATATTTTGCCGTCTACTTCCGGAGCCTCCCCCGCACTGCGTCCGTACCACATCCTTATGTATACGTCGTAGCCCTCTACAAGCACTTCGCGCGTCTGCCCGATTAAAGCCTCGTTCATCTCATCGGATATTTCCTGCTGAAGCTGCATTATCTGCTCCTGCCGGCGCTTTTTTGTCTCTTCGTCTATCTGATTATCAAACTCCGCCGCCGGTGTGCCTTCCTCCTGCGAATAGGCAAAACAGCCTAATTTGTCAAAACGCATTTCTTTCACAAAGCTTAAAAGATTTTCAAAATCTTCTTCCGTTTCGCCCGGAAAGCCCGTTAAAATCGTCGTGCGCAGCACTATCTCAGGTATTTCTTCGCGCAGATTATGCACAAGCGATATTATGTCGTCCTTTGTCGTACGCCGGTTCATGCGGTGAAGTATTTTGTCTTCACTGTGCTGAAGAGGAATGTCAATATATTTTACTATCTTTGGGTTGTCCCTTATTACTGATATTAGCCGGTCGTCTACTCTTTCCGGATATGCGTACAGTATACGCAGCCACTTTATTCCCTCAATCTTGCACAGCCGCTCTAACAAATCCGCCAGACGCTCATTGCCTATGTCCTCACCCCAGCGCGTAGTGTCCTGCGCTATGAGTATCAGCTCTTTTACGCCGCGACGGGCAAGCATCTCCGCTTCGCCCACTATGTCGCTCATCGTGCGGCTGCGGTATTTTCCGCGTATGCCCGGTATGGCGCAGTATGTACACCTGTTGTCGCAGCCCTCCGCTATCTTTATATATGCCATATAGTGCGGCGTTGCTATAAATCTTGGACCGCTCAGCGGAAGCAGCTGCTTATCATCATATTTGCATACCCGCTCGCCACCTTCAAGAGCCTTTGTTATTATTTCCACTATATCGGCGTTTGAGCCTATTCCGACTACAACGTCTACCTCCGGCATTTCATTTAAAATCTGCTCGCGGTACCTTTCCGCCATGCAGCCGGTCACAACCAGCAGTTTGAGATTTCCCTCCTGCTTTAGGCGCGCTATGTCTAATATAACATCAATAGATTCCGTCTTTGCGTCTTCTATAAATGCACAGGTGTTTACTATTACTACGTCGGCTTCGTCTTCCTCTGCTGTATATTCAAAGCCAGCCAGCGCCAGCTTCGCCAGCATAATCTCCGCGTCTATCTGGTTTTTTGAGCAGCCCAGCGACGCTAAAGATACTGTATATGCCATTATACCATCCTCATATATTAAAAATTTGTCGTTTTATTCATCATATAAAAATTCATCTATCGCAGCAGATATCTCTGATGCAGAAAATCCCTTGCGATAGAGCATAGCGTACATTTTTCGCCGTCCGGCCGCGTCCGCCGGAAGCTCATGGTATTTTGCGCTTAGAATTTTATTTATGCTCTCCGTCGGATTATACTCCACGCTGTCCGCTAAACTTGCGGCCAGCTCGCCGTCAAAGCCCTTTTCCCTGAGCTTCATTACGGCATTCCTTTTTGACATGCCGCGGCGGCATATATACTCCTCCGCCAGCCTGCGGCCATAGTCATCTTCCCTTATAAAACCAAGCCTAATCATTTCACTGCATGCAGACTCCGCCGCCGATTTTGGATAGGTTTGGCTCAGCTTCTTTATAAGGCCGCCGGCGGAATAGTCCCGTCCCGTCAGGAGGGACAGCGCCTTGTTCTTTGCTCTTGCAAAGTTAGATGCCTCTATTATTTCAATCAGCTCGGCATACTCAATACGCACACCCGGCTTTAGCTGATATTTTTCCACTGTAGCGGGGCTTAAATAAATCCGCCGGTATTCATCGTCGCTGCCGGTGCGCCTGGCATCTGCATGCGGCAGCAAGGTCTTCAGCTCGTCATACAGATATTCGTCTATATCTGTTTTAATTGAAACGACACCGCCCCGAACCTTTTTCGCTGCTATTACCGTTATGTATTCCGGCATTAGTCGTCTACCGCTATGTCTATATTGATTTTAGGCTTTGGCGCGTCTTTTTCCTTTTTTTCGGCCGGCGCTTCTGTCTCAGATACGACCGGCTCAACCTTTGCAGCGCCCGCTTTATGCTGCGCCTTTGCCGAAGCTTCGGCTAATTTCGCGCGAATCTTAGCGTCTACCTCAGCTGCGACCTCAGGGTTGTCCCTGAAATATATCTTCGCATTGTCGCGGCCCTGACCCAGACGTATATCGCCGTAAGAGAACCACGCGCCGCTTTTCTGCACCACATCAGTCGCTACGCCCAAGTCGACAAGCTCGCCTTCCTTAGATATTCCCTCGCCGTACATTATGTCGAACTCCGCCGTTTTAAAGGGCGGCGCCACCTTATTCTTTACCACTTTTGCACGTGTGCGGGAGCCTATCATCTCTCCGCCGCTTTTCAGCGTGTCGGCGCGGCGTATGTCTATGCGAACAGACGAGTAAAACTTTAATGCGCGACCGCCCGGCGTTACCTCCGGATTGCCGTATACAACACCGACCTTCTCTCTTAACTGGTTTATGAATATAGCCACGCAGTTTGATTTTGATATTGCACCTGCAAGCTTGCGCAGCGCCTGCGACATAAGCCTTGCCTGAAGACCTACATGAGAATCGCCCATTTCGCCCTCTATTTCAGCCCTCGGCACCAACGCCGCAACCGAGTCGACTACCACAACGTCTATGGCATTTGACCGTACAAGCGCTTCGGCTATCTCCAGCGCCTGCTCGCCGGTATCCGGCTGCGAGACCAGCAGAGAATCTATGTCAACACCCAAGGCCGAGGCGTACACAGGGTCGAGCGCGTGCTCAACGTCTATAAACGCCGCCTCACCGCCGTTTTTCTGCGCCTGTGCAACTATGTGCAGCGCCACCGTCGTTTTACCTGATGATTCAGGCCCATATATCTCTACTATTCTACCGCGCGGGACGCCGCCTATGCCCAGCGCCATGTCCAGCGCTATTGAGCCGGTTGATATGCTCTCAACATTCATGCTCGCGTTCTGGCCGAGCTTCATTACCGCACCCTTGCCAAACTGCTTTTCTATGTGTGCAAGCGCCGTCTCAAGCGCCTTACTTTTATCCGACATATTTCCCTCTTTTCCCCTGTAAAACAGGATGTTTTTTGCTCTCATATTATACTATAGCAATAGCTTATTATCAACTTTCCCGAGACATTAGTGTACCATAAACGACTCTGTCAATACCCGCATAATCTGCTATGCATGATATATCGCCAAAGCCGCAGCTTTTCAGCATATCACTCACTAAGTCCGCCTGATTTATTCCAACCTCAAACGCCAAAATTCCGCCAGGACGCAGAAGTCGGCCGTAATTTTTGCATATAGAACGGTAAAAATCCAGTCCATCTTCGCCGCCGTCTAAAGCGCTTTCCGGCTCGTGCTGAACCTCGCGCTGAAGCGATGAAATATCGCCTGACGGAATATATGGCGGATTTGACGCTATTATGTCAAAATCTCCACCAAGTTCTTTAGGCGGGAAGTAGAGCGCATCGGCTCTAACAACATCTACTTTTACATCGTTTATTTCAGCGTTGCGCTTTGTTATTTTAAGCGGAACGTCATATAAATCCGCCGCAAAAATTCTGGCTGATTTTAGCTGTTTTGCCGCCGACACCGCTATGCATCCGCTGCCGCAGCAAAGGTCAAGTATTTTTGCCTGCTCTGTCTGCGATGCTTTATTTACCACCAGCTCCGCAAGCAGCTCTGTCTCCGGTCGCGGAATGAGTACGCCTGGACACACTTCTATCCTTAAGCCGTAAAATTCCCACCAGCCGAGTATGTACTGAAGCGGTTCACCGTCGGTGCGCCTCTTTACTGCAGATATGATTTTTTCCTCTATATCCGTCTCAAACTCTGCTTCTGGCTTTAAAATTATATCTGCACCGCTTAGGCCGGTATATTCCATTACTATAAGCCGCGCTTCACGCTTATATGCTTCTATGCCTGCAGCCTTAAGCCTTGCCTCTGATATATCACGAATTTGACGCAAGGTCATTTGTCTTTAGTCCTTTATTGCTGACAATGTCTATTATATCGCTGTCGTCTCCCGGCAGCACTTCCTTAAGCGCTTGGATTGCCACCTCTATCATACTGTCGTCCGGCTCTTTTGTCGTTAGACGCTGCATCCACATGCCCGGCGCAGATATTATTCGAGTAAGTCGGTTGTCGTATTTGCCGCAAATTTTGATAAGCTCATAGCCAAGCCCACATATTATCGGCACGAGCAGAATTTTTATTATTACCCAGAATATGCGCATTTTCGGCATCAGCAGCTCGTCAAAGGCTATGCCTAAAATGCTTGATACAATTATTCCTACCAGCAGCATAAGTATCATAAACGAAGTGCCGCAGCGCGGATGAAACCGCTTATATTTGCGCACATTCTCCACCGTAAGCTCTTCGCCGTTCTCATAGCAAAAAATGGTCTTGTGCTCAGCTCCGTGATACATAAACATCCTTTTTATGTCTTTCATAGTGGCAATAAGAGCTATATATCCCACAAAAATGCCTATTTTAAGCACGCCCTCAAAAAGCGTCTTAAATCCTGTTATAGCTAAGTTTGTACGCTCGTTTATAAAATCGAACAAAAGGGACGGCAGATATGCAAACAGTGCAACAGCAATAACAACGCCGATTATCGCCGCGACCACCATCAGCACCGACATAACCGGCGCAGGTACGCCGCCTTTCTTGTCGCTTTCCTTTTCCTTATCTTTCTCCGTTTCTTCATCAAGAGATTTATCCGCAGATATCATAAGCGCCTTGTAGCCAAGCTTCAACGACTCTATCAAATTTACTATACCGCGTATTAGCGGCCAGCCAAGTATTTTTACCTTGTCCTTTATACGATGGTCCTCAATAATATCAGTAGTTATGCTGCCGTCGGCCGTACGGCAGCATACCGACGTCTTTTTCGGACCCCTCATCATTATTCCTTCAATAAGCGCCTGCCCGCCTATAGATGTGCGCCTGCAGGCGCTGTTTTCATTCTGCATATACTATGCTCCTAACTTTGACTTTCTGTCTCTTCCTTCTCCGGCTCTGCCGGAAGCATTATTGTTACCGTAGTGCCCTTGCCCTCTTCACTTTCCAGCGCCATCAGGCCGTTGTGCTTTCGCACTATCTCATCAGCTACTGCAAGGCCCACACCTGAGCCCCTTACGCTGTTCGACGCTTTATAAAAACGCTCCTTTACCTTGTCAAGCTCCGTCTCGGGAATTCCACAGCCATTGTCAGAAAACGCTATTTTTATATAGCCATCGCTGTATTCCGCCGAGACCTCTACTTTTCCGCCAGGCTCAGTATATTTAAGCGCATTGTCAAGTATATTTATAAATACCTGCTTTAACCTGTTGCCGTCGCCCAATACCAGCGGAAGTTGACTCGGCTCATTATATATAAGCTGCTTGCCGCCGCTTTTTGCCGTCTCTTCATATATTATAACAGCCTCTGCAAGCTCTGCCAATATGTCTATCTTTTCCATTTTAAAAGACATCTGCCCGCTCTGCAGCCTGGATAAGTCAAGCATTTCCTCTACAAGTGCTGACAGACGCTCTGACTCAGACATTATTACGTCCATGCCCTTTTCTACAAGCCCCTTATCCTCGCCGGCGGCGCTTTTAATAGTTTCGCTCCAGCCTTTTATCGCCGTCAGAGGTGTGCGCAGCTCGTGCGACACAGATGATATAAAGTCATTCTTTATCTTCTCCGTCGATTTAAGCTCGCCTGCCATGAAGTTTATCGTGTCGCATAGCTCGCCTATCTCATCGTTCTGCGATACTTCTATTTTAGCGTCAAAATCGCCCAGTGCAATTCTTCGCGCTACAAGGCCGACCTCTTTTATCGGCTTTACTATAGTGCCTACAAAATAAAATCCCAAAAACACCGTAAATAATACAAAAAGCGCACCTACGGCGACAGTTGCTATTACCGCAATAAAAATTTGATGGTCTACCTGCTCAAGAGACGCTACGCACCTTACCGCGCCTATTATCTCCCCTTGTGTTTTAACAGTATTAGTAAACGCCATTATCTTTTCGCCGGCAGAATTTTTACCTACATACTTAAATGCTGTTTCCGCTTTTGACGCGCTTTCATATTCACTTTTTATTGAGCTGTCGTCAATATAGCCCGATGTGCTTACAAATATATTGCCTTCAGTGCTTATAAACTGAACCTCCATTTTCGACTTCTCTGTATATTCGCTTACAAACTTATAGGCATTTTCCATATATTCGTCTGTTGACGAGCTGCTGTATTTACTCAGTATATTCTCCAATGTGTCGTTCATATATCTGTCCACTGTATTGTAGTAATAATTGCTGAGAAGCAGAGACAGTAATAATATAAATATAAACACGA
The DNA here is from genome assembly GCA_030842085.1 of Bacillota bacterium. Classification (GTDB taxonomy): domain Bacteria; phylum Bacillota; class Clostridia; order Oscillospirales; family Acutalibacteraceae; genus Timburyella. The sequence continues at coordinate 29,963 of JAUUSE010000005.1, forward strand.
TGGATAATACCACTATAAGCACATTTACAAGCCAGCGCTTTGTTATTCCGTTTAATTTTACTTTCAAGCTCATGCCAATCCCCCGGATGCGCATTACATTCTTATATCAGTTAACAGCCCATTTATAGCCTATTCCCCATACCGTTATTATATATCTCGGCGATGACGGCTCATCTTCTATTTTTATCCTCAGCCTTCGTATATTTACGTCTACTATCTTTTCTTCACCAAAAAATGCGTCGCCCCACACTCTGTTTAATATATCCGTTCTTGACAACGCTACGCCGGGATGAGTGAAGAAGAACTCCATAATTTGAAATTCTACCTGTGTAAGCTCTATTGGCACACCATTTTTCAGCAGCATACGGCGGCGTATGTTAAGTGTAAACTCGCCTAATGTTATTTCTTCATCGTTTGGCACCGCCCTCATGCCTGATTCTAACATTTCTACTCGGCGGTTTAATGAATCGACCCTTGCAACAAGCTCCGACGGTGAAAACGGCTTTGTTATGTAATCATCCGCTCCAAGCATGAGGCCGCTTACCTTGTCCATCTCCTGTGTCCGAGCCGTTAGCATTATTATTCCTATTTTATTGCTGCGCTTGCGGATTTCCTTACATACCGCTAAGCCATCAATACTTCCCGGCATCATTATGTCAAGTATTGCTATGTCAAAATTGCCGCCCTGCTCGTTAAATATTCGCATAGCCTCTTCACCATTTTCGGCCTCTACCGTCTCATATCCGCCACGCTTCAGGTTTATAACTATAAATTCTCTTATTACTGTTTCGTCCTCTGCTACAAGTACCCTTCTCATCTGCAATTCCTCCTTTGCTTTATTTTAGCTTGAAGCCGTTTACCAACTGCTCCTCACTTATTGAATATTTATTCTCCGTTTCAAGAATTCTTGCTAAATATACCTTTCCGTATTTTGTGCCAAGCCTTATGTACTGAGAACTTGCATTGCTACTTGTATCCCAGCTCTGCTGTGATATCATGCGTATTTCCAGTAAATCAACGCCCTTTCTGTTGGAACTGTTATCCCATAGCGAAAATGTTATTGTATTGTTATAATGTGTTACCGTTATATTGTTATCGTCAATCCAACTGTCCGGAAATGTCATGGAAAATTTATATTCATCATCTGTATACACTGTCATTACATCCATAAAGCTTCCATCACTGTACAGCTTCATCCACTGCGTCGCATATACAGTTTCTTCCAGCCGCGAACCCGACAGAGCCAAGTCGTTCGGTATTTCTATGCTGCCGTCGCTGTTTATGTCCTTAGAAGTCTTACCATACTTTCTTAGTGTCAAATCGTTTGAACTCGTCTTTGTATCGTACATTGGTGCTACAAGCGTTTTTGTACTTTCATCGAAATATATTATCTCAGTTATATATTCTTCATTTTTTACTGCGTCAAAATACATCGCGCTGGCTGTCATTATTTCAGGGCTGGTGTTGGCCACCACTTCATTATAAACTGAAGAAACCGCACTGTATTCTATTATGCCAGCTCCAGAATAATGATAATCTGATGCACTTCTGTCTATTTCTGCGCTGTATATCTCATTTCTTATAAGGACGCTGTCATTATCAAAATTACACATCACCGCTAAGCGCTTTACTGCAAGATTGTCTCTATATTCATCACACAATATAACAATTTCTTCTTCACTGTCATTATCCATGTTGTTGCATGCAAAATCTACATATGAATTCTGCATCTGGCACTGTATATACCCACCACTGTATGACAGTACTTCTATGCTGCGCGAGCTGTCAACCGAATTTATAAAGCCAATTACTATACTTTTTTTATATGTACCAGACAAATCAGCAAATATAACCTTGTCTATATCCGTACCGCTGGTGCTGTAATCGGCTACTGATTTCCATTTGTTTTTTTCCTTTTTTAAAAGATTTACATGCAATATGTAATTTTCTTTCTTAAGCTTATAAAAAACAAATGCTTCAGACTGACCATCGGCATCTATATCATTCATTACGTAAGCCGAAGTGTAATCTCCCGTTCTTGGAAATATAAGACTGTAGTCATTGCCTACATATTTAGAAAATGCTTTCAATATATCTGCTAATTCTCCCGTTGGACTGGGTGCTTTTATCAGCGATTCAGGATCGGCGCTGACTACAGAGCAGGAGGTAGATAATACGGAAATGAACATTATACAAATAATTGCAAATATCCGTCTAACTGTATTCATTTCATAACCTCCTTAACTACATAGCATTTCCTTATTCTATAACCAAATCCTGCAAAGATCTGAACTCATAGTCGCCATTTTTCAGCAAATCAAAATTTTTAAGCGCTTTGCTTATTCCATATGCTACACACAACTTGGGGTCACCTACAAGCTGAGCTTTTATGCCTATATTGTACTCCATCAGATCTTTCATGCCGCGTATGAGTGAACCGCCGCCGGTTAATATAAGCCCATCTTTAGCTATGTCGCCTACAAGCTCAGGCGGAGTCTTCTCCAGCACCGACTGCACAGCAGAGCATATGCTCTGCGACACATCGCTTATAGCGTCGCATATCTCGTTCGCCGTTACCTCAAACACCTGCGGCAGGCCTGTATATAAATTTCTGCCCTTGACTATCATTGTTATTTCTACGGGTCTGCGCACAACCGACCCTATCTGCAGTTTTATATTTTCCGCCGTGTGATAGCCCACTAAAATATTATGCTCTTTACGTATGTGGTTCACAATAGCCTCATTAAAATCGCCGCTGGCTATTCTCACTGAATCATACTGCGCTATTCCGCCCATAGACAGCACCGCAATGTCCGTGCTTCCGGCGCCGATATCCACCACGATAGTGCCGTGCGGTTTTGTAAAGTCCACGCCTACGCCTATAGCCGCCGCAACTGGAGATTCTATTGGGCATATATTCCTTGCGCCGGCCGCCTGAAGCGCACTCATAAAAGAACGCTGCTGCACAGCCGTTATGCCGGCCGGCATGGAAAACATCACGCGCGGCTTTACTATCTTGCCGTTATATGCTTTCTTTAAAAAATATCTCAGCAGCTGCTCTGCTTCGTCGTAACTCGCAATCACGCCGCGCTGAATTGGACACACGGTCGTTATCTTGTCCGGCGTCCTGCCTATCATTTTATATGCCTCATATCCAAACTTCAGCGGGCGTCCCGTCTCCGTCTCTATTGAAACCACCGACGGCTCGTCCAGCACTATGCTCTTTCCTACGCATATTACCGTATTGGATGTTCCCATATCTATGCCTATATCTACGGGCATCTAAATACACCCCGTTCATCTACATATTAAACCAACTATATTATATTTCATTTGCAAGCTAATTACAAGCACAAAGGAATGTCTAAATTTTTAACTTTATACCTTTAATACTGCCATAAAAGCTTAAAGTATTCGCAGCAACTTCTGAAAGCAACCTGATGAGTTTGATTTAACCAATTTTATATGCTTTGCTAAAATGTCTTTATCCTTTGGCAAAAATCCGGCATGCCGTTATGCCGGATTTTTGCGTCGGATGCTTTTACGCTCTGCTTATCATCTTAAAAAAGGTTATTTTTTACTCACGATTTTTTCTGGGCCTTGAAGCCGCTATTATTTCTGCGTTGCGCATTATGACCTTTTCGCCGCGCCATTCATAGGCACGTCCCACTATATCTTCTCCCGGTATATATCTTGGCCTAAACCCATTTATAAATTCCTTTATCTTTGTCGCTTGTACCCCTCTGTTCATGGGGCATACATCCTGACATATGTCGCAGCCCCATACCGTTCCATATCTCGCAATAAGAGCTTTTTCCTCTGCGTCTAACTCGCCCTTTTTCTGCGTTATATCCGAAAGGCACATTTTCCGGTTAAATCCGCTGTCGCCTATTGCGCCGCCCGGGCAGTGAGATGCGCAGGCGCCGCATTTTAAGCACTCTCTTATTTTTTCATGCTTATATTCTATTCCTTCAAAAACAACATCTGTTATTATTTCACCCAAGAATACGTATGAGCCATACTTTTTGGTTATTAGTAGGCCATTGTCGCCCACCGCGCCAAGCCCGCAGAAAGCCGCGGTATATACCTCCGGCAGCGGTGAATTGTCTATAAAGCAGGCTGTATGGCTGTCTGGGCACTCAACACTAATGGCGGCAGCGCACTTTTTCAGTATTCTCATGCATACGTCATGATAATCCGGCACCGCTGAATATCGCGATATGTTTTCCGGCTTAGCTCCAGTGTTATATGGAAATGCCGCCATTAATACAGTCGCCGCCCCAGCCGGTATGCGGCGTGAAGCGGCATTATTCTGTAAATATCCAGATACATCACTATAACGGCAGATGTCAAATAAATCTACCATCTCTGCATTCAGTATTGTTTTTATAATTTCTATATTCATATTAATCGCCTTTGGCTCAAAAAGAATAAATATAGATATATAAGGCTGTCGCCCTATTATTCCACAAATTATGCACTCACAATAATTAGCGCTGACTTACGTACACATATAATTATAATACTATTTTATAGGTGTATGTCAAGCCGGGCTCTGCTTTAAAGCCGCTGCTTACAGCATAGCAAGCACCAATATAAGCGGCATGCTTACGACCGATACCAGTGTGCCCATCAGCACCGAACGCGTCGCAAGGTCGGTGTCGCCGTCATATTTGCCGGCAAACATTATCGTATTTGCCGCCGCCGGCGCCGCGGCCGGTATCATAAGCGCCACCAGCGCTTCACGGCTTGTATCTGCTATGCCGGTTAGCTTGAATATTAAGAAAAACAGCCCAAAGCTGGCGGCGGGAATGACAATCATCCTGAGGAGTATTGACAGCCACATCTGCCCGTCGCCTTTCTGCGGCTTTAAGCTCGACATCGCCAAATATCCGCCCGTCACTATCATCGCAAGCGGAGTGTTCAGATTTGCCAGCATCTCTATCGGCGTGCTAAGTATTTCCGGCAGGCTAAAATCGGGCAGCTTCGCTGAAATTAAAAACAGCGGAAGTCCTATCACTATGCCTATTGTGCCAGGATTTATTATCGCTTTCTTGATAGATACCTTCTGCTCTGTCGTGAACAGCTTTAAACCCGCAGTCCAGATGAACACCATGAAGATAGCGACATAAATTGATACCAGAAAAACTCCTTTTTCTCCAAGCACCGCCTGCGTCAGCGGAATAGAAAAGAACGCGCAGTTTGAGTATATTGTCGCGTACCACAGTACACTGCGGCGCTTTCCTTCGACTTTTCTGAAAAATATAAGGCAAAATATATACCCTATTCCTATAGATACAGCTGTAAAAATTACTGCTATTCCAAGCTCCAGCGCCGACTGTAAGCTGAACTTTACGCTTTCAAAAGCGTTTATTACAACGCATGGCGTTACGGCATAAAACAGTATATCTATAAGCTGCTTCATACCTTTCTGATTAATGCACTTTGCCTTGAAAAGCGCAAAACCTACTAATATAAGCAAAAATAAAATGCATACCTGTACTACTACGTCGCCCGCAAAACCTAATAAATATAATATATCCAAAAACTACCACCCACACACAAAATCACCCGCGGCATAGCTGCGGGTGATATTTATCTTTTATAAAATTTAGAAGCAAATTGCCTGCTCGGTTTCCTTATCAAACAGGTGTATCCTGTCGTTGTCAAAGGCCATCTTTATCGTATCGCCAGCATGTGCTGTTGATGTAGGCTCAACACGTGCGACAAGGCTTGCACCTTCGCAGTTTACATACAGATATATCTCTGCACCCATAAGCTCGGTTACTTCAACATTTGCTTCAATAATGCCGTCAGGAAGCTTATTTATACGGTCTTCATTATCGTGTAAATCTTCCGGACGTATGCCCATGATAACCGTTTTATCCTCATACTTGTCGAGAACATTCTTCTCATTCTTATATGCAGGTACCTTAATATCATACTTTACACCCTTGCGAGTCTTAGTATCTTCAGTACCAAACTGGCAATAGAAGTCATCGCCCTTCTTTATGAGCTTGCACTCAATAAAGTTCATCTGCGGTGAGCCTATAAAGCCTGCAACAAACTTATTAATAGGCTTGTTGTAAAGATTTGGCGGTGTATCAACCTGCTGAATAAGTCCGTCTTTCATAACGACTATCCTGTCAGCCATCGTCATAGCTTCCGTCTGGTCGTGTGTAACATATATAAATGTTGTTCCTAACTTCTTATGAAGTTTTGAAAGCTCCGTCCTCATCTGTGCACGCAGCTTTGCGTCAAGGTTTGAAAGAGGTTCGTCAAGAAGGAAGACTTTCGGCTCACGAACTATAGCACGTCCCAACGCAACACGCTGACGCTGACCACCAGACAATGCTTTCGGCTTACGATCCAGGAGGTGTTCTATATCAAGTGTGCGGGCAGCCTCTTCAACTCTTCTCTTTATCTCATCTTTCGGAGTCTTGCGAAGCTTTAGTCCAAAAGCCATGTTCTCAAATACCGTCATGTGAGGATAAAGAGCATAGTTCTGGAAAACCATCGCTATATCTCTATCTTTCGGCGCTATATCATTAACAAGCTTATCGCCTATGTATAACTCTCCTCCTGATATCTCTTCCAGTCCCGCTATCATTCTAAGCGTTGTGGATTTTCCGCAACCGGAAGGACCAACCAGTATTATAAATTCCTTATCCTTAATCTCAAGATTAAAGTCGGAAACGGCTATGACTCCGCCTGCATATTGTTTTACTATGTTCTTTAATACTAAACCTGCCATAATTAACCTCCTAGTTTTGCTGCTACAAGAGCATTATATAATATATCAGATTTTTTTAAATATAGCTACTATTATATTAATCAAACTTAAAAAAGTCTATTTAGACATTTTAACTAAATACGCACATATACCTGCAAAATATCAACAAAATATGTATTGGTTTAAACACTTTTTTATGTAATATAACATCCTGATTGTTCTGCGCATTTCCTATGACTAATGTCTATAGCTATATTTAAATCATTTTTGCTGCAATCATATTCAAACGCCATTTTTACCAATTTATATTATACTATTCATTGGTGCCAAATGCAAGGCCTGTTCCGCTTAAATCAAATCCATGCATAAATCCGTTAAGACTTACGTTGCATATATCCCCCGCTATTACCTTTGAATCATATATTAATAAATTAGCTTCAACATTTTCTTCTCCGCCCGGATAATTCGTAACCTCAAACTGCATATGCGTTACCTCTTTACCGGCATATAGAGATATGTCCAGTCCCTGCGCCTTTTGAATTTCGTTGTACTCTTTATACACATCGTCAAGCTCTGCCGGTATCACTATCTTTTCCTCTTCAAGCGGAGTAGTATTGACATCCCAGCCAAACTGCTTTAAAAATTCAATACAGCCCGCTGCATCTGCCGCCGTATAGTCTATTTTCTCCTCATTTTCTCTCATCATTGATAATATTACCGTTGCTATGCAAAGCAGTGCAAATATTATAAAAAGAATTGTCGCCGCCTTTTTCTTTGTAAGCTTAATTGATACTGCCAGCATCCTTATGCCCTCCTTTTTATCGATAATTCATTTATATGAATTACCAATATGCATTTATTCTAAAAGTGAGGACAAACTTTAGGCTATCGGTTATTTATAATAAAGGCGGCGTATTAACTGTGGCAATTTACGACATTATTAAGCAGAAATACTGCAACTTCGACCGTAATAACCTCGTCGAATGTAAAACTTATTATATACTAAGTTCAATACACAAATCTTCGTAACATTCACAGATATTAAAAAAAGAACGCCTTTCAGTGAGTCGTGTACAGAAATCTTTTATATGCTTATGCTTCTTTTACAGTAAACAGCTCTATCGTGTCAGAACACATAGTCAAACAGAACAACTTATCGGTACGTTTAACGATGTATTTATATCTATTGCCATTGCTTAGAAGCTTGCGGATGGTTCAGCATTCTCCGCCATTCCGGCCGCAGACCATAAAAATCGCACCTGGTGCTTTACGGCGCTTTAATCTTTAAGGACGCTTCAATTTGCAAAAAATCACTAAATATTTTTATTCGTCTATGTTATAAGCGGTCTCCATCTAAATTAGACAACAAAGAAGGCGCAAATATCTTGCGCCTTCTTTAATTTTTATTTTACACTCTCTGTAATATTCTCATAATTTCATGACATCAAAACAATTTAAAACCGCAAAACCAAGGCTATAAATCTATATGCAGCAATATATCGTCCGGCCGGAAATACAGCTTTTAAGCAGTATTTTAATATCAAATTATATACTCTTAAGCTCTATTCTCTCGCCGTTTGAATAAATATTACACTGCCCTGCCGCTGCATATAAACACACGCCATGATAAAAAGCATAAGGAAATTTTCTTTCTTGCGATAAATGGCAGTGTTATTATGCTTTCCATTTCTTAAAAATCAAATATTACATCATTTTCCGCTTAAGCTTTTTATAAGCAGATTATTTTACCTCCGGCAGGCTGGCGGCAGCTACCGACTGGCCTACGCGGCGGATTTTTTCATCAGGAAGGTGCAGCTGAATTTTCTTAGCAAGCTCAGGATACTCTTCTTTAAGCACCTTTTCAGCGTTTTCAATTATCAAATCGCCGCCCTCGCCCGACATTACGCGGCCAAGCAGAAGCATGTGCTTTATCTCATAATACATTGAGTAATATCCTATGGCGTGGCCGAGATAGGTGCCTATTGAGCGATAAACAGCGCGTGCTGCGTCGGAGCCGTTGTTCATCTCGCCCTGTACTACTTTCAGCTTTTCAGCCGGGCTGAGCGATTCGTCAAGCTTAATTCCCGCGCGCGGTGCAAGCTTAATTACGCCGTCCTGCGAGAAGTATTTTACGCCGCAGCCGATATCACCCGACCATTCGTCCTCCATAGCGTCGGCCTGCAAATCAACCGGAGCAAAAGCAAGCTCGTTAAGCCAGCCCGTTATATTGCCCTCGCTGTCGACAAAGCCGGCAGCCTCGGATGTGCCCATGGCTATGCCTAAAACATTATTATCCTCTAAAGACATAGCACCGGCAAGTGCCGTAACGTCGCCGTCGTTTGCTACCTCCAGCGGTATGTCGCCGAGTTCCTTAGCGGCCCTTATATATATGTCCTTGACCTTTTTGTCGAACTCATCCAGCGGCACTTTGAGGAACAGTGACGCAACCATAGCCCTGTTCTGAACATATATGCCGGCAGAGCTTACGCCTATGGCGTCAACACGCGGCATTTTAGACGCAGCCGTCTTGAATGCCTCGAGTATTCCATTGAAATGATAGTCAGGGTCGGAATTGGTTTTTGGGAACCAAACAACTTCCTCAGAGAATACCGGCTCGCCGTCTATAACCGCAGATACTTTCCTGTCGCTTCCGCCGGCGTCAAAGCCTATGCGGCAGCCGTTAAGGTGACGTCCGACTGAAACAGACTTCTGCACGCTCTCCGGCGCATCTTCATATTTGCAGCCTGTTACCTCAAAATCGCGCTCATACACACGAGCCATAAAATCAGCGTCAAATTCGCGTGCACCGCCCTTGCAATAGGTTTCAGCTATAAACTTATACATGTCGTCGCTGCCGGCTATATAAACCTTAAAGCCGCCGTAGCACCACAGCATCATTTTTACTGTTCTTTCGACATATACACGGTCGGCCTGCTCCATTTCCTTTGTGCCGTGTATAAATGTCTTTCTTACGGCTATCTGACCGCCGTCGCGCTCCACTGCAATTGCAATCGGGCATTTTCCGGACGCCGACTTCTCAAACGCCTCTGCAAATTTTGAAAGCGGTATAAAGCCGCTGTCAAGCTCCGGTACATTCTTTATCGATATATCAATACCGTATACCTTCATTTTTTATCCTCCTATTATCCCTATTTTACAATTTGTTTTAGTATATAACATTATTCCTTTAAAGTAAAATATTTTTTTAACTTTTTTATGGAGAAAAATTGCTTATTATCTTTTTATACTTTTTGTGCTTTACTACATATCTATTTCTTAATATAAACATCTAAAAAATATTCGTATTTTTCTCTGGCGTTGACTACACATGTAAACAACTCAAATTCATATACATAATTTGTGGCACAAGTTCTTAGAGAAAAAGCTTATAAAATTTGCGGCTCGTAAAAAAGCCTCTTCTATTTTGCAAATTGGTATTTAAGATTTTTAAATAGCTGGCAGCCTCGCAATATAACTGAAAACAGCAGTAGAGGATGTCGCTTAAAATCGTAAAAATCGACATTATATAACATACCTTTTATTTTACCGGATTGCTTTTCTCTTTCCTGCATATTATAGCTTTTAATAAACTAATCTATATATTGTTCAATAAGAGCAAAGCTTAGCGACCTGTTTACATAACGCCCAATTACGAATTTTCTAAATCAATGGTGATATGCTCAATTATAACGCAATTTATCCTTACAAAGCCCGGCTAATTAATTTTTTCGTCTAACCCCCGACATATTATACACCTCACCCGCATATTAATTATCGACACATCAAACATCAGGAGGCGACATTGTGAGGGGAGCAGTTGAAGAACGCGCTGCTATGCTGGGCGAATACATAAAGGAAAATAAGGCTACAGTCAGAGCAACCGCAAAAAAATTCCATGTTAGCAAAAGCACCGTCCACAAAGATGTATCGGAGCGTCTCAGATATCTTGACCCGCAGCTGTATACAGAGGTCAAGGCTGTTTTAGAGATTAATAAAGCTCAGCGACACATTCGCGGCGGCCTCGCCACACGCAAAAAGTATAAAAATCTCTGATTTTAAAGCCGCGGATTATTAATATATTTTAAGCAATTAAAAACCGTGGCTTTCGCCACGGTTGTGCTTTAATTATCCCTATTTTTTAAATTCTTCACCAATCCGGCTCAGAAATTATCCTCTGTTAGGTGCGAAATCTTATCCGCACAGTCTTTGCAGATGTTTCGCCCTTTAAACTTCGTTACATTTTCCGTATTATCGCAAAATATACAAGCTGGTTCGTACTTCTTTAATATTATCATACTGCCTTCCGTATAAATTTCCAGATAATCTATGTCATCCTTTAGGTCAAGCGTTCTCCTGAGCTCCTTTGGTATTACAAGTCGGCCTAATTCGTCAATTTTTCTTACAACTCCTGTTGACTTCATATTTCGCCCTCCTTTTACGGCAAACTTCTCCATAAAAGCTTTATATGCCTCCTAAGTTACATAATTACGGCCTTTCAATCAATAATATAACTTAATTTTTCGTTTTTGTCAAGGTAACTCCTTACAAATTTTTACATTTTTTCATATTTTTTCATATTATATCTATTTTTTGTATTTTTTATAGGTGAATAATATTATGCTTAACTTTATTTGGGCTGCAATCATGATTATTTCAGTTATTTGCGGAATCGCCACAGGCCGCGGAAATGAAGTATCTTACGCCGCTATTGAGGGCGGTAAGACTGCTGTCGAGCTTTGTATTTCTTTGTTGGGCTCCATTTGTTTTTGGAGCGGAATTATGAAAATTGCCGAAAAGTGCGGACTTACCAACCTTATTGGAAAATTATGCAAACCCCTTATCGCTCTGCTTTTTCCCGGACTCAAAACAAGCTCGCATGCCGCCGGTGCCATTACCATGAATATGTCCGCCAATCTGCTCGGACTAGGAGACGCCGCTACTCCCCTCGGTATAGAGGCTATGAAATGCCTTCAGGAAATAAATCATGACAAGTCTACTGTAAGCAACTACATGGTCACTTTTATTGTAATGAACACCGCCTCTATTCAGCTATTGCCTACAACCATCGCCACTATCAGAGCTGAACACGGTGCAGCTTCGCCTATGGATATTCTTCCCGCTGTGCTGCTGTCGTCTGCCTGCTCTCTAATGGTCGGCCTTTTGGCAGCGGCGATTGGTAATATCAGATATGCCAAAAAATATCGTCGCGAGGCTCCAAAGCAACCAATATGACAAATTTTACTATATACATAATGCCTGCCGTTATAGCTCTTTTTATCGCGGCCGGCCTTATAAAAAAAGTACCGGTTTTCGACAGCTTTATTGACGGCGCTAAATCTGGAATTCCAACAATAATTTCTATTCTGCCCACGCTTATAGGCCTTATTACGGCAGTGGAAATGTTTAAGGCGTCCGGCGCCTTAGACATGTTGACGGCCGCGCTGCTGCCAGTCACCAACTTTTTAGGTTTGCCAGCAGAGGCTGTGCCTATGGCGCTGCTGCGCCCAATATCCGGCAGCGGCTCTATTGCGCTGCTTAACAACATTCTCGGCACCTGCGGCCCGGACACTTTCGCCGGCAGAACGGCATCCGTACTATGCGGTGCAAGCGAGACCACCTTTTATACTATTTCAGTTTACTGCGGCGCTGTCGGTATTAAAAAAACAAGGCACATACTAACCGCCTCTCTTATTTCTGACGCCGCCTCCGCCTTTTTCAGCGCGCTTGCCGTAAGATTATTCTTTAATTAAAACAGCTGTCCATTATACAACTATATTTTTAATAAGATATCATTGGTGTTTTCACAGTAATTACGACTTGAAATGTGATTTCTATAATAAAAAGCCCTGCCGATACTTTTGCGGCAGGGCTTTGTTTTGCAGAAAGCTTTTGTATTTATCTTCTACTATATGACGCGTACCTTAATGACGCCGTCAATAGATTCCATCTCTGCTTTTAACTCGTCGGTAACCTCACCGTCTATATCAAGTATAGAGTACGCATAGTCTTTCTTCGACTTGTTCATCATGTTCTCAATGTTGATATTCTTCGATGAAACAGCAGAAGACAGTTGCGCAATTATATTCGGTTTGTTGTCATGTATAATGCATATTCTCTTTTCGCCGGCCTTAGGCATAGACACATTAGGCAAATTAACTGAATTGGTTATATTGCCGTTTTCAAGATAATCTATAAGCTCATCGGCTGCCATCTTAGCACAGTTGTCCTCAGACTCCGGCGTTGAGGCGCCGAGGTGCGGTATTGCTATTACGCCGTCTACACCAAGCAAATCATCATTCGGGAAGTCCGTCACATACGCCGCTACCTTGCCGTCAGACAGGGCCGCAATTATATCCTTTGTAGCTACAAGCTCGCCGCGGGCAAAGTTCATTATACGTACGCCCGGCTTCATCGCTGCTATCGCCTCGGCATTTATCATGCTGTCGGTGTCCTTATTATACGGAACATGTATTGTTATATAATCGCTCTTTTCATATATCTCGCTTACATCTATTGAATGATGCACACGGCTGGACAGCCCCCACGCCGCGTCAACCGACAAAAACGGGTCGTAGCCATATACATCCATACCTAAATTGACCGCCGTATTTGCCACCAGCATGCCTATGGCGCCAAGTCCTATAACGCCAAGCGATTTACCCTTAAGCTCAGGTCCTGAAAAGGCGCTTTTGCCCTTTTCTACAAGCTTGCCTACTTCCGCGCCCTGGCCCTTGAGCGTTTTCGCCCACTCTATCGCCGGAACAATCTTGCGTGATGAAATCAGCATGCCTGTAAGCACCAACTCCTTAACCGCGTTCGCGTTCGCACCAGGCGTATTGAACACCACTATTCCCTCTTTAGAGCATCTGTCCACTGGGATATTATTTACGCCGGCGCCCGCACGCGCTATTGCTTTGAGCTCTTCTCCAAACTCCATATCGTGCAATGCCGCCGAACGCACCATTATGGCATCCGGCGCCGTTATATCGTCGCCGCAGGTGTATTTACCACTGTCAAAGCGCTTCATGCCTACCTGCGATATCTTATTCATTGTCTTTACTTTATACATGACAAAAATCCTCTCTTAAATAATTTGCAGCAGCCGCGCCGCTGCCGTCGGCAGGCTGAATTGCCGGCCAAGCGTAACTGCGTAGAATAGATTTATGCTTAAAAGCACCATGCTCCGTCAGTGAGATGTACTTTTTATACAGTGCAGCAGCAACGCGAAAGATGTACATGCCGGAAATTTATCGGCCGTTCCTCCACGACAAAATTGCCTTTTATGCCAACTCCGGCTGATAAATGCATCATTCTTCAATATATGCATATTTTTCAAACTTGTCTATGTCGAGCTTTGCCAAGTCGTCATCGCTCAGTGGGTCTTCTGCAAGAAAATGCTGCATAAGCCTATACGCTTTGCGGCCGTACTCCTGCTCCTTTTCCGTCTCGCCCTTGAGCGCACACAGCTGCGCGTCTTCATACAGCAAAAATGCTGCTACCGCCGCCATCGACATGTCGCTCGGACACAGCACTCTCGCTATGTCGTCTGCCGTGAGCCTGTCTATAAGCTTCTTATTTACGCCTAAATATTTCATATAGGCGTCATCCAGATAGACCTCTTCAACCGAGCTGCCGCCCTTTAATATGCGCTGAAGCATTGTGCCTATCTGCTCTATCATTCTTATTATATAATCACTGCTTATCATACGTGTTTCTTTTCAAAGTCCTCCATAAAGGCTACGAGCTTCTCTATGCCCTCCGTCGGCATAGCGTTGTAAATGGATGCGCGCATACCGCCAACTGAGCGGTGGCCTTTTATATTTACAAAACCGTTTGCCGCTGCCGCCTTTACAAACTCCGCGTCTAAATCAGTATCGCCCGTTACAAACGTTACGTTCATTATTGAACGTGACGATTTCTCTGCGCAGCCCTTAAACAGCTTGCTCTTATCAAGATAATCGTACAGTATTTGGGCCTTGTTCACATTTATCTTTTCCATTGCCTCAAGACCGCCGATTTCATTTTTTATCCATTCAAGCACAAGCTTGCACATATATATCGAATATGTAGGCGGGGTATTGTACATTGAACCTGCGTCAGCGTGCACCTTATAGTCAAACATTGTAGGTGTAATGTCTCTCGCATGGCCTATGAGGTCCTCACGCACGATTACCACCGTCAGGCCCGCCGGAGCCATGTTCTTCTGCGCACCGGCATAAAGCAGGCCAAACTTTGTCACATCTATAGGACGCGACAAAATACAGCTTGATACATCGGCTACCAGAGGGACATCGCCCGTCTGCGGCAGTTCATGGAATACCGTACCGTATATAGTATTATTCATGCATATATGGAAATAGTCAGCGTCGCTGCGGCATTCGGCCGGGTCAATATCAGGAATGCGGCTGAAATTCTCGTCCTTAGAAGATGCAACTGCCTTTACATCGCCGTATCGGCAGGCCTCTTTATACGCCTTGGTGGAAAACTGTCCAGAAAGAACATAATCCGCCTTGCCAGATTTATTCATAAGATTTAATGGAACCATTGCAAACTGCGATGACGCACCGCCCTGCAAAAACAGCACCTTGTAATTATCAGGTATATTCATTACCTCACGCAGCAGCGCTTCGGCTCCTTCTATAATCTCTGTATATTCCTTGGATCTGTGCGACATCTCCATTACTGACTGTCCGCTTGCGCCGTATTCAAGCAGTTCGCTTGCCGCTCTCTTTAATACGCTCTCCGGAAGCATTGACGGTCCCGCACTGAAATTATATACTCTGGACATGATTTACCTCCAAATATTCTTTAATTTGTTTTATTATATCCCCTTTCCGCTTTCAAGTCAAGCAGATTGTTAAAAAAATATCAATATTTTTTCTATTTTTTTAAAAGCATTACGTAAACTTGTTTATTCTTTTAACAAACTTTCTCCTGCAAATTTCTTTAAAATGATTGAATATTATAATTATTAGGTTTATAATAAATTAAATAATATTAGGAGGGTTCAGTAATGATAAACGAAAATGCAGTTTCTGAAAAATCCAAATTAGGTATATCCATTGCTCTTTTGGCGGCGGGAATGTTCTTTGTCGGAATTGTAAGTTATCTTGCTCTTATAGCCGTAGCACTCTACATATTCATTCGTGAGAACAATGCATGGCTTAAAAAAGTTGCTATATTTGCAGTAATACTCGTTGTTTTCTTTGCCGCGGTTAATTTTGTGCTCAGTGTTATTTCTGGAGCTATCTCTTTATCAAATGTAAACATTGACTTTTTAGTAAGTCCGATGGCAATGTTAAGAAAGGTATTTAATGTACTTACTAACATAGTAAATATCGCGGAATTCGTTCTTCTTCTCGTATTCGGCTTTATGGCGCTCGGTGGAAAGAGTCTTAACATTGGCTTTATAAACAAGCTTTGCAATAAACATATGAACTAATCGCCTCTATAAATATAGAGTACAAACTATATACATTTGAATATTGCTGAAATCAAAGGACGCTATATTTAGTAAGCGTCCTTTATCCTTTTTCTTGACCGCATATTAAAGATAATAAGCAAATTTTTAAAAGCTATATAAATTTCTATATAATAGTAGAATTAAATTACTTATCCAAATCTTATATCAAAAAGTTTTACTTTACATTTTCTTTACTTAATGTCAAAATTTCATTACTTTTTACGCTTCATATCAGATCCCTTGTTAATCTTAAAATTTGAGCATATCGCTTTTCCAGTATGAAAATTCTCTACATGCTATATTGTTAAAAGATGAAAATTTTACTTAAATTTTACTTTTACTAAAAAAATATTTTACTTAGCGTTGACTTTTATTTTAAAAATAATTATAATTGTAAAACGTTATACATATAAATTTCCAATAGGAGGTGACAAAATGAATGAGGAATTTGTACCGTATATGCTTGAACAGCTCGAATTTTTAGGCAGGCTTGTATTGGCGGGATTATGCGGAGGATTTATCGGTTATGAACGCAAAAACAGGATGAAGAACGCCGGACCTCGTACCCACTTCATCGTTTGTCTTGCCTCTGCTTTGATGATGATTATCTCTAAATATGGATTTTTCGATTTGCTGGAACATGAAGATATCAGCCTCGACCCGTCCCGTGTGGCGGCGCAGATTGTTTGCGGCATCGGCTTTCTCGGAGCAGGTATGATTTTTATTCATCGCCAGTCTGTTACCGGTCTAACCACCGCAGCTGGAATTTGGGCCACGTCCGGCGTCGGAATGGCAATTGGCGCAGGCATGTATTTTATGGGTATATGCTCTACGGTGCTTATTATATTTATCCAGCTTCTGCTGCACAAAAAGTTCCGTATCTTCCGCAGTATAACCGCAGACCATATCTCTATACATATGAATTACAGCAGTGACGCCATAACAAAATTAAAACAATGGTTCCATGATAATCATATTACAATCTTGAATTTTAAAACAGAAAGCATAGAAAATGGCGAAATAGACGTTGAAATCAACGTACAACTGCCTAAAAATTACAGCCGTGAGGATTTGATGAATCTTCACCACGACATATCAGAAGTTGAATCTATAGAGATTTAACCAGTTGTTATCGCACCACAGTTAAAACGTTGCAGCTTTGAATAATGTATAAATTCTTATTTTTGCATTTGCCTCGCTGAGTTTGTTTTTTAACTGTACAAATCTTCAAATAAATGTTTCAACATATAACACAATACATCAGGCCGATATTTTTATATCGGCCTGATGTATTGTTATCTATTTGGACTAAAGATTTTCAGTAAAGCTATGGATAGATGAAAAAGCATTATAAAAAGTGCTTCAAAAAAAGACCGGCTTTTATAAATCAAAATCATAATAAACAGTAAAGTATATCTAATTAGAGAAGCTTTGGCCGACCGATTGATGCCGTATGCATATAATCATGGCATTGATGATGCGATATGCTTAGTCCAATTGTCAAGCTAATCCGGTATTAAACACTTATGTAAGCTATACTGTACACCTGCTGATTAAATTATTAACGCATTTAAATCATTATTTTTTTATCCCAGCACTGCAGTCATAATGATTTTCATACCACTGCTTTGCCTGCGCTATATTGGTATTAACTGTGTTTACTAAATCATCCGCGCTGTTAAATTTGCGCTCTTCTCTCAAAAAGTCAAACAGCTGCAGCTTTATCGTTTTTCCATATAAATCGCCGCTGTAGCCGATTATGTGAGTTTCAGAAAGCGGATAATCTACGCTGTAGGTTGGGCGAAGCCCTATATTCGTAACTCCCGGCAGCCAGCTCCCGTCTACATTTATCAGCGATATATACACCCCGTATTTCGGCAGCACAATGTTATTGGGAAATTTCTGATTTATTGTCGGAAAGCCAAGGCTGCGTCCGCGCTTATCTCCGGTTATTACTTCTGCCTTAAATCCAAACGGACGACCCAACATGCTATTTGCAAGCAGCATGTCCCCTTCTTTCACCGCTTCTCTTATTCTTGTGGAGGATACAGAAAGGCCGTTATACGTCATAATATCGCTCACCGACAGATTTATGCCGCGGCGCTTGCATATTTTTGCAAGTTCGTCGCTTCCCGCACGGTCAGAGCCTATGGAAAAATTTTTGCCGCAGCTTATCATCTTTATATTCATTCTTTTTGCTAAAATATCAATGAAATCTGCCGCTGTATATTCCCTCACCGAAGCAAAGTCAAGCACATACATGCAGTCTGCGCCCATACTCTCTATTATATTTTCCTTTTCTTCTGTGTCTATTATCTCCGACGGCGCGCTGCCATTTATCGTCAAGAGCGGATGGCTGCTGAAAGTGAGCACACCCGTTTTCATTTCATCTTTACAGCGAAGTGCAGACTTTATCACCTGCTGATGGCCTATATGTACCCCGTCAAAATACCCCAGCGCGAGGCTTAAGCCTCTGTCGTCATATGGGCCGAAAATATCCCTATATATTTCCAATAATATCACCCGATAAAACTAAATTAACTGCCTTTTTGATTTAATTGCAAACTAAGACTTATATTTCTGCTTAACAAATTCCGCTGCGCACTTTAATCATAAGCGGCAGAGTTATATTCTTATAATACACGCTGGTTTTAGGCTGCCGTTTTTAATATCAACATTTCCCAGCCCTAAAAAGCCATCGCCGTCATATATGCGGACAAGCTCTGACATACTGCTGTCCTTTATATCCACTCTATTTATATCAAGCCAGCCGCCGTTTATAAGCCTGACCGATTGAGCCGGGCTCACATATGCGGCACTGCAGCTTTTAAAGGCCGTATCCGCCGCTATTACATGTTTAAACGGCTCTGATGCGCTTATGTCGTCTATTTTTACGCTGACATTTTCGTCAAATCCGCAGGCGGATGTTCGGCGCAGAGCGCAGAGATGGGCATATGTGCCGAGTATTTCGCCAAGGTCGTCCGCAAGAGTGCGTATGTACGTACCTGATGAACAGTCTATGTCAAGTATCAGCCGCTGGTTTTGCTCGTCAAACGAAAGCAGATTTATGCTGTTAATCCTTACTTTACGCTTTTCTCGGTGCACCTCTTTGCCCTGCCTGGCTAAATCATAAAGGCGAACGCCGTCCTTTTTAACGGCAGAGTACATTGGCGGCACCTGCTCTATTTCACCTATAAACTTCGCCAGTGCGCGCTTTATGTCGCCTATATTCACAGACCTTTGAGAAGTCGCAACTATACTGCCGGTTTTATCAAGCGTATCGGTTCTCGCCCCCAGTTTTACCGACGCAGTGTAGCGCTTATCTGTATCCTGCAGATAATTCAGCAGCTTTGCCGTGCGGCCAAGCATAAGCACCATAACACCTGTTGCCATTGGGTCAAGCGTGCCGGTATGACCTATTTTTTTTATTCCCGTAATGCGCCGCACCTTTGCCACAATGTCAAACGAAGTCCAGCCCTCGGGCTTGTCTATTATAAGAAATCCGTTCATACTTTCTCCTAAGATATGGATTACTGTAAAAAGCTGCCGGTTAAAGCGGACCGCATGGCTTAAATTTATCTTTTAAGCCAATGCTTATAAGAATGTGTGATATTTTGCTTATATGCAGTCTATTCGCAGACTGCTCTTTTAAGCGAAATAAGCGGCGCCGTACAAAGACTAAATTTATCAGGCAGCGTTTCGGCAAGCGGCGAGACCGCACGGTTTTGCTGGAAATGGGTCGGCGTCGCTTCACAATACTTCATGATATGTTTAAGTATCGAGCGTAGATGCTCCATACACAGCCTTAATCGGTTATGCCCTGCTGTGAAAGCAACTCTTCTGCCCTTTGCACAAGCGCGGCTTTGGCATCCGCCTCACTGCTCTTTATACGGCAGCCTGCCGCACGCAGATGTCCGCCGCCGCCAAAGCTCTTGCATATCTCTGCTGCGTCTATAGGCGGGTGCGTCCTTACCGACGCTTTAAAGCCGCCCTCGTCCGACTCTTTAAGCGTTATGCCGACTAATACTCCCTCTATCTGGCGCGGAAAAGCGGATATGCCCTCTATGTCGTCATCGCTTGTGCCGGTCTGCTCATACATAGAGCGCAGCACAGTTATAACCGCTACCTTGCCGCCGCAATAATACTCCAGCGTATTTGTCACAAGGCGCTCTAACTCTACGGCAGATTTCTTTTTGGTCTCAAACAGCCGACGGTTTATTTCGCCCACGTCTATTCCCGCCTGAAGCATTTCTGCCGCTATATAATGCGTACGCGCCGTTGTATTAGAAAATTTAAAGCAGCCGGTATCCGTCGATATGCCGGTATATATGCACTCAGCTATATATTTATCTATTTTAACCCCCAAAAGCTCGGCAATGTCGTATAATATCTCCGCTGCAGCCGCGCTTTCTGCATCCACATACGTTATATCGGCATACCCTGTATTGGACATGTGGTGGTCTATGCAAAGATTTATTTTGCCGGCATATGTTTTTAGTCCGCCAAGCAGCTTTACATCGGCGACGTCGGCGGCTATTATGTTTTTTACCTCAAAGTCCGGATTATCTATGCCATTTGTCAGCCCAGCATACATTGCCGGAATTTCATCGGCGCACGCTACGGCGGCTTTTTTGCCGAGCCTTTTTATTATCCCGCATAGTCCGCAGGCCGTGCCTATGGTGTCGCCGTCGGGCGAGGCGTGCATAAGTATTAAATAATTATCGTTCTCTTTTATATAATTTATTGCCGATTGTAATCCTGACATATTTTTCACCCTTAAATGTAAATTAACTTTACCGACTGAACCGCTGCTGATTTATATGCGTATCGCGGGCAGATTTCTGCCAAATCAAAAAGCAGCGCAGTATAAAACAATATAAGTTTCCTATTTTAGAAAAATTAACACATTAATTGGCAGCTGCCTTTATTTTAGCACAAAAGGGCAGACTTGTCTGCCCTTTTATCTGCTTAAAGTTTTAAACTTATCGCGCAATATATTTAGTTAGGTTTGTCTTCGCTCTTTGCTCCCTTTTCATGCAGGCTGTCTATAATCTTCGATATATCTTCTGCGTACTGCACCGTATCGTCTGCTATAAATTTAAGCTCCGGCATCTTGCGCAGCCGGATTTTTTCATTCAGCCGACCCCTTATAAATGGTGTGGCATGCTTTAATCCTTCTACCGACTTTTTCGCCGTGTCATAGCCCTCAACAGCGCTGATATACACCTTCGCATATGATAAGTCGTTAGTTAAATTAACCTTCACAACACTCAGTATACCTGTCACCCGCGGGTCCTTTATTTCTCTTATTATATACGCAAGCTCCCGCTTTATATCCTCGGCTACACGTCCGACTTTATAGCTTGGCATCTTTTATCCTCCGTGCAAAAACGGATTTTTATCCGTCCGTTTTATATCATGCATTTTTCTATGTCTGCTTAAACGACTTGCAAAAATGCAGCTATTCCTCACGATACTCCTCCACTATAAACGCTTCAAATATATCGCCGACCTTGATGTCGTTGAACTTTTCAAGTCCTATGCCGCATTCATAGCCCTGGTTTACCTCTTTTACATCGTCCTTAAAGCGGCGCAGGGAGTCTATCTTGTCCTCCGCCACTACTATACCCTCGCGGACAACCCTTATCTCAGACGCACGTGTAACCTTTCCGTCCACCACATAACAGCCCGCCACGGTGCCCACACTTGATATTTTATACACTTCGCGCACTTCTATGCGCCCAATGTCAACATTTCTGTATTTAGGCGCAAGCATGCCTTTCATAGCGCTCTTTATCTCGTCTATGCAGTCGTAAATTACGCGGTAGAAACGCATATCTACGCCGTCGCGCTTGGCGCTTTCAGATGCTATTGGGTCGGGACGCACGTTAAAGCCTACTATAATCGCGCCGGAGGTGTTCGCCAGCATTACGTCTGATTCGCTTACCGCGCCGACGCCGCCGTGGATTACCTGAACATGCACTTCCTCGTTTGACAGCTTTTCAAGCGACTGCTTTATCGCTTCGACCGAGCCCTGAACGTCCGCCTTTACTATTATGTTCAGTGTCTTGACCTCGCCGCTCTGTATATGCGAGAATAAATTCTCCAATGTCACCTGCTCGCGCTTGCCCCATATCTCTTCTTTAGCTTTCTGCTTGCGCTGCTCAACCAGCTCTCTCGCAAGCTTTTCGTCCGACACCGCGTCAAATGCGTCGC
Source organism: Bacillota bacterium (assembly GCA_030842085.1). GTDB lineage: Bacteria > Bacillota > Clostridia > Oscillospirales > Acutalibacteraceae > Timburyella. The sequence goes on from JAUUSE010000005.1 coordinate 52,375, forward strand.
CGGCGGCAGGTACCTCTGCAAGACCTATTATCTCTACCGGCACGCTCGGACCAGCTGATTTTATCTTCTCGCCCCTGTCGTTTACCATGGCCCTTACTCGGCCTACAGATGTGCCGGCTACTATTACATCGCCCGCTTTAAGGGTGCCGTTCTGCACTAATACGCTGGTTACCGGGCCGCGGCCTTTATCAAGCCTTGCCTCAATAACCGTGCCCTTGGCGCGGCGGTTGGGATTTGCCTTTAACTCCATCATATCAGCTATAAGCAGTATGCTGTCAAGCAGCTTGTCTATTCCCTCGTTTTTCAGTGCAGACACCGGCACGCATATGGTGTCGCCGCCCCACTCTTCAGGAACTATGTTATATTCTGTAAGCTGCTGCATCACGCGCTCCGGCGACGCCTCCGGCTTATCCATCTTGTTTATCGCTACTATTATCTGAACATCCGCCGCCTTGGCGTGGTTTATTGCCTCTACCGTCTGCGGCATTATTCCGTCGTCAGCCGCCACTACAAGTACGGCTATGTCCGTTACCTGTGCGCCGCGCTGACGCATTGATGTAAAGGCCTCATGGCCGGGTGTATCTATAAATGTTATGTCCCTGCCGCCGGCATTTACCATATATGCGCCTATGTGCTGCGTTATGCCGCCAGCTTCTGTCGACGTTACGTGTGCATGGCGTATGGCGTCGAGCAACGACGTCTTGCCGTGGTCAACGTGACCCATTACAACTACTACCGGCGCACGCGGCTCAAGATTCTCCGCTGTGTCGTCGGTATCGTCTATTATCATTTCCTCAATAGTTACTACTACCTCGCGCTCAACCTTTGCGCCGAGCTCCGTTGCCACCAGCTCTGCCGTATCAAAGTCTATTGTTTGCGTGACCGTGGCCATTACGCCAAGCTGCATGAGCTGCTTTATCACTTCAGCCGCCGTTTTCTTTAATCTAGAGGCAAGCTCGCCCACTGTTATCTCATCGCCTATGGTGACCTTTATAGGCGTTTTCTTTATGCGCTCAAGCTGCAGCCGGCGCAGTTTATCCGCTTCCGTCTCGCGCTTGTTGCCATATTGCTTTTTAGAGCCCTGCTTGCGGCCTATCTTCTGCTTGTGAACGCCGCTGTCCTTAGTTATTCTCTGAGATGCTATCTCTTCATACTTCTCATTGTACTTGTCAAGCTCTACCTGCGATGCACGCGTATCAACCGTGCGCATCTTCGCCGGGCCGCGGTTGGGATGTTCTTTAAGAGTATCATCACTTACTTTCTCAATAACTATGTCGCTGCCGGAGCTGTCATCGGCAGCTTCAGCCGCGGGCTTGTCGGCAGCCTTATCTGATGTTTTAGGCTGCTTGGCAGCCTTCATCATATTCGCTATTTCCTGCTGCTTTGCAAGCATATCGGCCTTTTCCTTCTCCTTGGCCTTTTTGCCTTCCTCGCGCGCCTTTTCGCCCTCAGCAAAATATTCGTCAAAGCTTTCTACCTGATTATTCTGAGTTAAATAATCAAATATTACATCCAGCTCATCCTCTTCTAAAGCCGTCATGCTCTTTTTGGCTGTCGGAAAATACTTTTTCAGCAGCTCTACTACCTCTTTGCTCTGAAAGCCAAAATCCTTTGCCACTTCGTGCACCCTATATTTAATTAGCATATATAACCTCCATTAACCGGCGCACCGCCGCATTTATATTGCTGTTTATTTATTATACTCTCCCTATTTGCTTGTATGTGCCGCTTCATGCAGCTGTATTATATAATCTTCATTTATCTCAGCATTAAAGCCAACTAATTTTGCAGCATCGCTTAGCGGGAGAATAAATTTGTGCTTTTATCCATAAGCTTTTCAAAAGCCTTTGCCAGTATTCTATCGTCAATTATGATAAAGCGTTTACACCTTTTCTAACTCTCCGCGCTGAGCTCCTTTATCCGCTTGGCAAAGTTTGCATCGGTAACCGACAGCACGCCCGAGCGCTTGCCAAGCGACTTGGCTATCATATCCATATCCCTGTTTATTTTTATCATATCTATACCGCTCTTTTCACAGAGCATCGCTGTGTTTTTCAGCGTGCGTTCGGATATGTCGTCGGCTACAAGCACCAATGCACATTTGCCTTTTTTTATGTCCGCTTCTGTAAGATTATAGCCGAACGTCATTTTGCCCGCCTTTACTACAAGGCCCAAAAACAGCATCAGCTTATCCATTGCTTATCTCCTCCATGAGCCTTTCATATATCTCGTCGGGAATATCGCATTCAAACGCCTTATTAAGCTTTCGCGATTTGCGCGCCTTTTTAAGGCATTCCACATCATTGCAGATATATGCGCCGCGGCCGGATTTTTTTCCTGTTTTGTCTATACTTATTTCGCCCTCCGGCGATTTTACCACGCGTATGAGCTCCGTCTTAGGACGATGCGCCATGCAGCCGGTGCACATCCTCTCCGGTATCCGCTTTACTTTCATATATTATCAGTTCCTTTCAAGAAAGCAGAACTTGACTTTATTCGCCGTAAAATCCGCTTGCCGGCAGTATGTCTATCTTCCAGCCTGTAAGACGTGCGGCAAGACGGGCGTTCTGTCCCTTATTGCCTATTGCCAGCGACAGCTGCTCATCCGGTACAGACACGCGGCAGGAACGGTTTTCGGCACTCACTATCTCTACACTCACGACCTCCGCCGGAGACAGCGCCTCCGCTATAAACTCCTCCGGATTATCAGAGTACTTGACTATATCTATTTTCTCGCCGCCGAGCTCTTCAACTATCTTGTTTACACGTGCGCCGCGCTGACCTATGCAGGAGCCGACAGCATCCAAATTTTCATCCTTTGAATATACTGCAAGCTTGGTGCGAGAGCCCGCCTCACGCGATATGGCCTTAATCTCTATCTCGCCGCTGTATATCTCCGGTACCTCAAGCTCAAACAGGCGCTTTACAAGGCCGGGGTGCGTACGCGATATCATTGCGCGCGGGCCCTTGCCCGTATCCTTTACATCTACTATAAATACCTTTATATGGTCGCCTTCCTGAAACTCATCATTTTCCAGCTGCTCAGAGCGTGGAAGCACCGCCTCCGCTTTGCCTATCTCCACTGTCACGGCGCCGGTTTTGGGATCGACGCGCTGTACTACCGCCGTTACCAGCTCCTGCTGACGGCTCTGGAACTCCTCCATCATCTGGCCGCGCTCGGCCTCTCTTATACCCTGCCTTATGACATGCTTTGCCGTCTGCGCCACTATCCTGCCAAACTGGTTTGTGTCCAGATGTATCTCAACAAAATCGCCCACCTGAGCTTTAGAATCGTATTTTTTTGCATCCGACGGAAGAATTTGGGAATATACATCCTCTACCTCGTCTACAACCTCTTTGCGTACATAAACATCAAATTTGTTTTCCGGTATGTTTACATTGCAAAACACTATGTCTTTTCCGCCGTAATCGCGTCGTACTGCTACTATTATAGCATTTTGTATCTTCTCCGCAAGATACTCGGCCGGTATTCCCTTTTCTTTTTCTAACTGGCTTAAAGCTTCAAAAAACTCGTTATTATTCATCTTATATCGCCGTGCCGCTTACGGCCTCACCCTCCAAAATAATATTTTATTTTTTAGCGCGGCTGTTTTCACATTTTTCAGTCTATATGTCCTCGTCAAGTCTGACCTTTGATATGTCCTTTTTTGCAAAGCTAAAGATACTGCCGTCTGACGATATCGAGACATCGCCTGCGTCGCTGCAGCCGAGCAGAGTGCCGGTATATGTCTTGACGCCGTCTACCGCCCTGTACAGGCTTACTATTATATCTTTGCCCGCCATTTTGTCAAAATGCTCTTTCCTTTTGAGCTCGCGGCCTATGCCGGGCGACGTTACCTCTAAACAATACTGCTTATCTATAAAATCATACTCGTCAAGCAGCGGGTCTATCTCCCTGCTCATATTCTCGCAATCGGTTATATTTATCCCGCCGGGTTTGTCTATTATTATCCTTAAATAGTACTCGCTGCCTTCCTTTACAAAGCATACGTCCCATATCTCAAGGCCAAGCTTTTCGGCTATAGGCAGCGCAAGCTCTAACGCCCTTTCGGCAATACTTGATGACGGCATATTATCTTCCTTTCATGTATAAACATGCCAAAACAAACGAAAGAGCAGGTCGCCCTACTCTTTCCTTTACTCTTACTTCTTTTGTAGTATATCACATATCTTTTATAATTGCAAGCCCATTCTTCACTATTTTGCACGTCTTATATACGTTATATATTATACCCAGCGCAAATAATATTTTTACCGCCAATTTGCCCTTGTCCTGTCTCTTTTCTTCGCCCTTGGATTTCAACGTTTACTATTCCTCCATTTGCTTGCCTAAAAATGCCGCGGCCACCTGCGCAAGTTTTATATCAGATTCGTTTGGCACCGTCTGCTCATTTTCCGGCTCAAGCATTATTACCGCACCCATAATGTCGCCTGCCGAGATAATCGGCATTATTACACCTGCTGCGCGGTCTATGCCTTCGAGCGGATTTACCTTTTTTATATCTCCCTGCTTTAGTATATATGACTTGCGCGCTTCCATTATCTCTTCAAGCTGCGGGGAAACTCTGCGCTCCAGCATCTCTTTTTTCGATATTCCCGCCGCGGCTATGCAGTGGTCCCGGTCGCAGATGAGCACCGGCATTGCCGTGCCCTTTACAAGAACCTCGGCATACTGCGCCGCAAACGGCGACATCTCTCCCATGGGAGAATATTTTTTAAATATTACTTCGCCCTCGCCGTCGGTATATATCTCCAGCGGCGCGCCCTCGCGTATCCTCATTGTCCTTCTTATCTCTTTCGGTATTACCACCCGTCCGAGATCGTCTATCCTTCTTACTATGCCTGTTGCTTTCATTATATTTAACCCTCCTGTGGATATTATCGTTTTAAAAAGTTTTCTGAATTAGTATCCGTAGGAAAATTAAAACTATTCAGGTAATTTTCATTTGTTAATTTGGAAATTTATTCTATGATCTATTTTAAACATTAGTCGACATAATATTTATATGCGACAAAATTTCAATATTCTTTTTGTTCTTATATCAATTATGAAGTAAAACGGGCAACATAAAAAATCTTTAAAAAGGCTTATTTATACGGCTGGCGCGACAGTCGACCATCCCATTTCCGTTTAAAGTATTGACTTATTCCTACGAGTATTGCAAAATAATTTCAGATATTTTTAAGAGCACTTTAATAACGAAAGGATTGACTTTTATGGATAAAAAAGATTTTGCCAGATTTTTATCTCAAAAGCGTCAGGATGCCGGGCTTACTCAAAAGCAGATGGCGGAGAAATTATATGTAGACCACAGCACCGTGTCAAAGTGGGAGCGGGGAGTTTCACATAATTAAAGATACCACACCAATCCCATGCTGACTTTTGCTCAACCGATACAGCCGGAGGGCTGGATAACAAGAAAAGGCGGT
>JAUUSE010000069.1:0-7791 GCA_030842085.1 Bacillota bacterium
TTGTTTTGGAATTGATGCGGTTAAAAATTTGTACTTTTACATAGAACATATAAAATGTACTGCAAAAGGGCTTGCTGTTCGATATTTCTATTTTCTAATTCGATAGGATATATAATATGGCCAATACCGCCCATACGTTTGTATGATGCTCGGAAATTTGCATAGCCGCAAATGACTGTATAATAAAAAAGACCAGAGCTGCCTCCAAGACGAATACACCGGCTTCTATAAGGGCCTGCACAAATTTCCGGTAGATGCGACCGCGTGGATAATTCACGACCCGCTTTATTTCTAATTTATATTATGATATAAGACACCTCCAAATAAAAAAGCCCCGCATTTTTTAATGCGGGGCTGAGCGCGATGACCTATCCAAAACAAAGGATAAGCAATGATATTCCGTGCTTCTAATCGAAATTTTCCGGTTATCGCTCAAACGCCCAATTTTGCAGGCGAGTGAGCTGTTTTGCATTTTCAAAGGCTCTGCGAAAAAAAGAAAAAAGCCCACAAACATAATGTTTACAGGCTTTTTGTGGCTCCCCCTGTTGGGCTCGAACCAACGACAACTCGGTTAACAGCCGAGTGCTCTACCGACTGAGCTAAGGAGGAATATACAGGGCACACAAATAAGTATATGCCCAATTTTAAATTTTTATCTGGACTAAGACAACTTAAATCCAAAATAAAAATACAAGTGTCGGCATCGACCTATTTTTCCAGGCAGTCGCCCGCCAAGTATCTTCGGCACGAATGAGCTTAACTTCCGTGTTCGGGATGGGAACGGGTGGACCCTCACCGTTATTAACACCGACTATCGCTAAAAAGGTTTTGGTGACCCGTACGAGATTCGAACTCGTGTTGCCGGCGTGAGAGGCCGGAGTCTTAGGCCACTTGACCAACGGGCCATAACCCACAAAGCATTTAGCTTGATTATTATATCAGTCACAGGCCCTTATGTCAAGTACTTATTTTAATTTTTATTAATAGATTTATTTTGCCTTATGAGATATATAATTATACTAAGTTATAAAAATAAAGATATCTATTATAGTGTACTTTGTGTTATAATATAATACAACACTTTATATGTTTACTAAGTTATTATAGTTTAGGAGTGATTTTTATGCCAATTTGGGGCTGGATTTTAATTGCTGTTGCAGCAGTTGTAATCATATTCATTATTTACATTATATCCAAAAGGAACAAATTTGTGTCTATGGAAGAAAATATCGATAATTCATACGCTCAAATTGATGTTCAGCTTAAAAGGAGATATGACCTTATACCTAATCTTGTGGAGACTGTTAAGGGCTATGCCGCGCATGAGTCCGACACTCTTGAAAAAGTAGTAGAGCTGCGTAACACAGCTCAATCCGCCAGAAATATAAATGAAGAGATGAAGATTAACGTTGAGATAAATCAAGCGCTTTCCAGGCTTATGGCCTTGGCAGAAGCATATCCGAATTTAAAGGCGGACACGTCATTTTTAAGGCTGCAGGATGCACTGCATGACACTGAAGGGAAAATTGCCATAGCGCGTCAGGTTTATAACGACTGTGTTACAAAGCTTAATAAAGCAATAAAAATGTTTCCCGGCAATATAGTGGCTGGAATGTTTGGCTTTGGTGAAAAGCAATATCTGGAAACTGCAGAAAGTGAGCGAGAAAATGTCAAGGTCAAATTCTAAGCTGCAGCGTTCTATTATAATATCTTTAGTGTTGTCTCTTGTTATTGGCATATTTGTGTTTTTCTGTTTTTCACTTGGCTCGTCTAGTTTTTTTTCCAGGACAGACGTATATCTAAAAACTCTGAATGCCGATTATAAGGTTAATCAAGACGGCACGATGGATGTTGTAGAAACATGGAAAACGGTATTTACGGGCTCCAGCTATTCTGCCGGAAGCAAGGTGTTTGATGTTCCGCGGCACGGTGAAGAATATGAGCTTAAATCTGTTCGTGATTTAACCAATAATAAGACATACACGCTCGATGAGTCGGCAAATGAATATGATGAAGGGTACTGCACGCAGTTTACAAGGGGCGGACGCACATATTTTGAATGGTATGATGATTTCGGAGACGAGACACGGAGCTTTGAAATTACTTATACCGTAAAAAATGCAGTTCGTTTATATAATGACATGGCGGAGCTTTATTGGCAGTTTGTCGGCTCTGACTTTGAGCTTAGCATAGACAGCGCCGTATGTACTGTAACGCTGCCTGAAATTGCTGTGTCGCAGAACAATAAGATATTTGGACATTTAGGCAGACAGGGCGCCGGCGCAACAAACGCCCAGTTTAACTCCAATGGCAGTGCTGTTTTTACAGTAGAAAAGCTACCGTCTAAGACTTATGCCGAGCTGAGGCTGCTAATGGATAGAAACGGTTTTAGCGGCGGATATGTGATAAATTCCAACGGATATGATGAAGCCATGACAGAAGAAGCACAGTGGGCGGAAGATACGGCCGAAGCGGTCAAAAATAATTTTGTGTTGGCTGTGGCAGATATAATAATATGTGTTGTTGCTGTGCTGATATCGGCTGTAATATGCATATATATACGCTTTAAATATCGTCCGTTTAAATCGGCATTTATGTCAGATTATTACAGAGAGCCGCCGGAAAACATATCGCCGGGGGTTATGTCAAAGCTCTATTTTTTCTATGGAAGGACTCCGGCTAAAAGTGACGCCATGACTGCAACGGTGCTAAGTCTATGCAACAAAAAGCACATTCGCTTGGAGGAATCAGGAAAGGATATAATCATAAAATTTGACATGGCCGCAAATGCCGAGCCGCTTACGGATGATGAACTGTGCATATACCGCATTTTTGAGCAGGCCGCGTCCGGTGCGGGTGAAATAGGGCTTAAGCAGATAAATAAATATATTAAGAGCCACCAAACCACAATGCAGCAGGAATATAAGAGATTTAACAGCCTTATTGACAGCGGCTTTAGTATGCTGGGATATAAAGATTTGTCCGTAAAGAAAGGAAGCTCAAAACTCACGGCGCTTTTGGGAGCATCGATAGCGCTTATTATAATTTTTGCCATTGCTTCGGCGTCGGTTTATGGCTTCGCTTTTGCCATACCCGGACTTGCTTTCTCGGCTGCTATGAGTATAATGTCAATGATATCGCTTAAACGGCTTACTCCGGCGGGCGAGGAAAGCTATGCTAAATGGCATGCATTTGGGAAATTTATGAAAGAGTTTACCCTTATAGAAGAAAAGGATTATCCATCGCTTGAGCTGTGGGAAAAATACTTGGTATATGCAACAGCCATGGGAATATCTAAAGAGGTGTTAAAACAGATAAAAATAGCGTATCCGCAGATGTATGATTCTAATTATACGGGGATGTATTTGCCATATTCATATTTATATTTTGCACATATCAACGGCGGTATGGCGTCAATTGAATCGACGATGGGAAAAATATCAAGCTCTATGCAATCTATACAGAACTCGCTTAGCTACACTCCTAATTCCGGCGGCCACGGCGGCGGCTTCAGCATTGGCGGTGGTGGAGGCGGCGGCGGAGGCGGTGGTGGTTTCCGCTAAATTTTGTGCATAAAGCACTTTACTTTTTGTCGAAATATGGTATAATTATATTAGATTTTATATAAAAAAGTCGAATACAGCAAAATGAATATTAAACTGTATGTATAATTATTGCCGAAATTTTCTTTGATGCAGTAATGACGTGTTAAAACTAAGCAGATAGCGGAAATTTGCTGTTGTAAAAGGCCAATAAAATCCGATTAGATTAATTGGATTTATTGATATAAATGATTTTGGGAGGATATACTTTATATGAAACGCATTGTGAGCATTTTGTTATGTATCTGTACTATGGCGGCGCTGTTGTCTGTATCGGCAAATGCTGAAACTGCCAAAGACAAGCAGATAAGCAAGGGACTTCTGATGTATGTAGGATATTGGGGATATTCATATGGCAAATATCCGGTTCCGACAGACGAACATCTTGAGGATATACTGGAAGTTACCGACGAGATTATATTGTTGACGACAGCAGCATATAACTGTTACACAGATCCACTGACGGGTCAGGAAAAACAGATACTTACAAATGATGTAATAGACAGCATGCCGGCAGACTGGGTAGGAAATCCGGAAGATTTAGACGGATTAAAAGAGATGTATAAGGAATATGCGGCGGACATGATTAATGCCGGCTACAACATAAGTGATTTTGTAGAGGATGCTACTAATCTTGGCAATAGGATTTTAAAAATTAAGCCAGACGCAAAGCTTTGGTATTCAGTACCGGGTGCTCCGTCACTTACGCCATTTACACATCTGTTTGCCGACTCATGGGTTCAGATTGTAGATGAAGTTAAAGAAACCCTTAGTCCTGAGGTGTGGGAAAACAATGTATGCGGCTTCTACTATAGTGACGAGGACGTAGTAACATTTGATTATGCTAAGTTTGATCCGACAAAGCCGGAAGAGAACTTTAACAATCCGGATGTATACTCTATGCGCCAGGTTTCAGACAAGGTGCACAGCTATGATAAGAACTTTGTATGGATACCGTACAGCGCTGATACGAGTGCAGAAATATATGAATGCATGGGTTATGTAGCAAATAAAACGGATATTTTTGATACAGTGCTGATTCAGCCGAGTTATTTCTTTAACAGCGAACTTACGGATAATCCACGGATTATAAAGGACTGCGTAGAAAAGCAGGCGGTTGTATATAGTAATGGCGATATTATCGGGGGAACAAAGACGTCAGATACAGTAATAGGATGGGAAATGGAGATAGACTCCGAATATTTTGCAGATGATCCGGGCGCAGAGGCAAGATATCAGACATATGTAGATACATTTAAGGATTTTGTTGGGATATATCCAACGGCCTATTATGCAAGCATAATTGCTGATACAGTAGAATTACTTGACAGGATAAATGAATTCTATTCTTATGGACCTCAGGAGCCGGTTTCTTCTGTCAGCAGCTCACCATCAGTATCCTCCGATTCTTCGAACGCTTCTTCCGGTGAATCATCAGCGTCAAGCAGCTCAAGCGCATCATCTAATATTAATAATCCGGAAACAGGCGAAAGCGCTGTTATAGGCGGCGTTGCAATTTTGGCCTTAGTGTCAGCTTCTGCTATATTAGTAATTAAAAAACGCAGATAAAGTTTAAATTATAATTGATAAAAAAATAAATCCGTTCAGTTTTATGAACGGATTTATTTTTGTCAGACAAAGATGTTAAGTTGTATTTAAGAAATTGTAGTGAATAGCCTATAAGTCTGAAAGATAAGGTTGAAAAATTACTGATAAAAAATATATTTACTTATCGTCTAATGATGGTATAATTATTTTGATTCGGTATAGTGGGAGGATATAAATAATATGAAGCGTATAATAAGCATACTGCTAGGTATTTGTACTATAGCAGCACTTTTTTCTGGGTGTACTCAAAATGATACGGCCGAGGACAAGCAGATGTACAAAGGATTACTTATGTATGTAGGGTATTGGGGATATAGCAATGGCAAATATCCTGAACCTACAGATGAGCAGCTAAAGCAGGTATTGGAAGTTACTAATGAAATAATACTGGTTCCAACTGCCGTGTATAACTGCTATACCGATAAGCTGACAGGCGAGGAAAAGCAGGTGCTTAATAATGATATAATAGATAATATGTCTGACGAGTGGATTGGCAATCCCTCAAGACTTGAAAGCCTGAAAGACACATACAAAAATATAGCCTCGTCGTCCATATTAGCGGGCTATAATATAAGCGACTATGTTGAAGACGCTACGAATCTTGGCAACAGGCTGGTCGCGCTGGACCCAGATGTAAAGTTGTGGTATTCTGTTCCAGGAGCAGCTCAGCTTACAGCGCTTACGCATTTATTTGCCGACTCATGGGTGCAGGTCGTAGACGAAGTGAAAGAGACTCTTGACCCGGAAGTGTGGGAGAAAAATGTTTACGGATTTTATTACAGCGATGAGGACGTAGTTACAGGCGAATATGCAAAATTTGATGAAGAAAAGCCGGAAGAAAACTTCAACAACCCCGATGTATATGCTATGCGCCAAGTTTCCGACAAGGTACACAGCTATGATAAGAACTTTCTCTGGATACCTTACAGCTCGGATACAAATGGAGGAATTTACAAAAATCTTGGCTATGTAGCGAATAAGACGGATATATTTGACACAATACTTATTCAACCAAGCTATTTCTTTGATAAAAGCTTATCAGGCAATCCTCAAATTATAAGGAACTGCGTGGAAAAGCAGGCAGTTGTAGACAAAAACGGCGACATTATTGGAGAAACTAAAACATCAAATACGGTAATAGGCTGGGAAATGGAAATAGACGCTACTGATATTGAAAGGAATCCCGATGCTGAGGCCAGATACCAGGCATATGTTGACGCATTTAAAGATTTTAGAGGAATATATCCAACTGCATACTATTCAAGCATAATAACTGAAACAGTTGATGTTTTAGATAAAATAGATGAGTTTTATTCTTTTGATGAAACAGATGGGAAAGGCAGTGCTGCCAGTGTTGGAGGGGCACATATAATTGTGCCTGTCGCGGTAGCCGGCGGTGTTGTGGTATTGATTGCCGTGTCGGCAACAGTTGTATTATTAGTAAAAAAGCGCAAATAGAGTTTAACTTTTAAAATCCGTCCAAATAATGGACGGATTTTTTTAACTTTAACATGATAAAATTTAAGCTTGACATTGGTGAAAGAAAGCGCTTTGCAAGCGAGATGTTATATTATAAAATTAATCTATGCTGGTTAATAACCTGTTTTGCGGATGCAATAATGCGTTAATACAATAGTTTTAAATTGACGAAAGAAGTTAATATATGCTTTTTGAAGTATGATTCAATTACGGCGATGGCGCAATCTTGCCATGAATTAGTCCGGCGATATCTTGGGCTTTGGCAAATCGATAATTATATTGCGGCTATTATTTTGTATAATATGGGCTGTAATTTTTCATAACGCAAGCTTGAAAACAGCAGACTATTCTAATATAATATATTAAATAAAATAATGGGAGAGATTAATATGCTAATTAATAAAGGCGATACTGTATTATTTCAGGGAGACAGCATAACCGACTGCCATCGTCATCCTGATAATCCACTTGGCGAAGGTTATCCGTTTATCGCAGCTAATATTTTTTCTGCACTTTACCCTGAAATGAATGTTACATTTATAAACAGGGGAATATCAGGAAATAGAGTAAAAGATTTAAGCGACAGATGGCAGGAGGATTGCCTTGATTTAAAGCCGGATGTGTTGTCAATACTTGTGGGAGTAAACGATACATGGCATCGTTATAGTGAAAATATAAGCTGTACGGCAGAAGAGTATAAGTCAATATACCGCGATATTCTTATACAGGCAAGGGAAAAGACAAACGCCAAGCTGATATTAATGGAGCCTTTTCTTATTCATTTCAAGGAGGGGCAGGATAAATGGCGCGAGGACTTAAATCCGAAAATAATGGCAGTAAGGGAGCTTGCGTTGGAGTTTAATGCTGTTTATATACCTCTTGATGGAATATTTGCCTCTGCTATCGCCAGAGCTCCAATGAAGACATGGGTGTTTGACGGCATACATCCAACTCCTGTGGGACATGCGCTTATAGCAAAAGCATGGCTGGACGGCGTGGGTGTAGACATAAGATGGCCTAAATAGAATTATATTTTGCCTTTATTATATGGCAGTGTGAAACTTTTTCTGTAAATATGTAATTGAAGAGGTTCTTCTATGGT
>JAUUSE010000070.1:0-7739 GCA_030842085.1 Bacillota bacterium
ATTAGTATCGCAAAATTTATCACTTAACATAATTTAGCGATAAATTTTCCGCTCTATCAGATTTAAAATATTAGCAAATTTATGCTCTTGCCGTCTTTTTCTTTGCTTTAATCGGAGTTAAATAGCCTATTGCATAGGCAAAGCCAGCGACCGTAGGCATGAGCAGTGGGGTCAATGCCGATATAATAACATTTATAAATGAAACTTCCGAGAACATCTGTGACGACGGCATCAGCGCGGCGTAAAAGGTCACATAAGGAGTATTTATAAATCTGAACCAAGACGAAAATTCACCTGGTATAAGTCCGAACTTTGCAATTATAAGAAGTATAGATAATATTATAAGCGGAGACGAGGCTATCAATGCGGCAATAAGTCCTTTATAAGGCGAACTATGCATATGTCCCGTATTAACTCTGTTTCTGTCGCGTTCACCTTCTTGGCGCACCTTTGCAAAAATAAGTGAATAGTAAATCACGCAGTTTATTATGAGCGTGAAAAAGCGCGTCATCATGTTGTTAAAGCCTATGAGTATCGAAAATGACGTAAGAATACACATTACATGGCAAATCAGCTCTATTCCAAAAATTTTGCCTATAAGGCTTAAAAAGTTCTTTTCTTTCATATTTGCACCTCACGTTTTTCATCCAGCCAAAGCATTTATTTTAAGCAAACCGCTTTATAATTAAATTAATTATAGCATATGTCTATATATCTTGACTATTGCAAATAACACTTTTGTGTAAACATATTCACCGTTTGCCAAAAACATATTTTTGCAAGCTTGAATGTTTCAAAATAAACAGCATCTCAAGTGACATTATAACAATTTGTTTAACTTTAACACATTGCCTGATACTTTAAAAGTCTCAGTTTTATAAAAAATATGGGCAGACATATGCCTGCCCATCTAAGTTCATATTTTACTGGTAGATTTCTATAGCCGCGCTTTCAATTACTATGTCGTCCAGCGGCTTATCGCTTCTGTTGGTCAGTACGGACGCTATCGAATTAACCACGTCCATGCCCTCAAATACCTGACCAAAAACAGTGTGCGCAACTGTGCTGTTCACATGATTATCCAGCCAATATGCACCGCCGTGCTCAATATAAAGCTGCTTTTCCGTTTCCGTCATGCCTGCGGTGTTATAAGTAGATGCTGCTGCATCTAAGTCGTCCATAGTTACCTGTGGACCCTGTACTATAAAGAACTGGCTGCCGTTTGTATCAGGGCCTGCGTTGGCAGTCGATACTGCGCCGGTAAAATGCTGCAGATTGCGGTTTACCTCCGACTGATAAGCCTTGCCCCATACGCTTTTGCTGCCTTTGCCGTCATCTCCGCCCTGTATCATAAAGTCATTTATCACACGGTGGAAAGTCAGTCCGTTATAATATCCATTGCTTATCTGAGCCTTGAAATTCGCAACAGCCAGCGGCGCAGATTCTTCAAAAAGACGTATCTTTATCACGCCCTTGCTGGTATTCAGTACAGCTATTTCCTCACCGCTCTGCGGCAAATCGAACTGAAAACCCAGCTCGTCATCTGTGCGTGACCCGTTTTCACCCGGTTCGGTATAATATATATATTCTTCCTTACTTTCTGTATCCGATGAGTCATTATTTACTTTCTCACTTGATTGTCCGGAAACATTATAAAGCGGCCTTATATATGATGTAGTTTCTGCATTTCTTGAGCACCCTACAAATGCTATCGCCACTATTGCCGCGCAGGAAATTAACGCAATGATTTTTTTAATATTCATATTTACCACCTCTCAGCATTTTCCTATATCAGTGCGGAAATGCATGCCGTTAAAGCTGATTTTTCCAATATGAGCATATGCAATCTCCAATGCTTCGTCAACCGTCGGCGCCGTAGCGGTTATGCCGAGCACTCTGCCTGACGACGTCAAAAATCTTCCGTCGCTGAGCTTAGTTCCTGCGTGATATACCGTTACTCCCTCAGCTCCGCCGCTTTTATCAAGCCCCTTTATTATCATGCCCTTTTCAAATTTGCCGGGATATCCGCCGGACGCCAGCACTACGCAGGCGGCGGCGCCGTTATCCCACTCTATATCTATTTCATCAAGCTTTTCATCAATAACGGCGTTTATTATATCAACTAAGTCTGTCTTAAGACGCGGAATTACCACCTGTGTTTCGGGGTCGCCAAAGCGAGAGTTGTATTCAATTACCTTTGGACCATCGTCCGTCAGCATAAGCCCAAAATACAAGCAGCCTTTAAAGGAGCGCCCCTCTTCAGCCATAGCCCTAACTGTTGGTGCAAATATCTTTTCCATGCAGATTTCAGCAATATCGTCGGTATAATAAGGATTAGGGCTTATTGTCCCCATTCCGCCGGTGTTCGGCCCGATATTGCCGTCAAACACACGCTTAAAGTCCATTGAAGATACCATGGGCTTAACGGTTTTGCCGTCGCAGAAAGCTAACACCGATACCTCCGGCCCGGTAATATACTGCTCAATGACTATCCTGCTGCCTGATTCGCCGAAAATTTTGTCCTCCATAAGCGAAGATATTGCCGTTTCCGCCTCGGACATGCTCTGCGCTATTATAACGCCCTTGCCGAAAGCCAGACCGTCCGCTTTTATAACGGTGGGAAATTCATTTTTGCTCTTTATATATTCCAGCGCCGCCTGCGGATTGTCAAACACTTCATAGCCCGCCGTAGGTATTCCATATTTTTTCATAAGATTTTTTGCAAATACCTTGCTGGCCTCAATCTGCGCCGCTGCTTTAGTAGGTCCAAACGCGCGTATTCCCTCTGCTTCAAGCTCATCAACCATGCCGTCTGCCAGCGGATTATCCGGTGCAACAAACACAAGGTCGACATTCTCACGCTTTGCGAGCTTAACCATGCCGGATATGTCCTCTGCCGACACATCAAAGCAGCGTGCATCGCAGGCTATTCCGCCGTTGCCGGGTGCGCATATTATTTCAGGAGCATATCTGCTCTCCTTCAGCTTTTTTATGAGCGCATGCTCGCGGCCGCCGCCGCCCACCATCAATATCTTCATTTTTCGCTTCCTTCCATTTCTTTCAAAATGCATTTAAAAACGCCTTATTGCGCCGGCACATTTTTTAACATAAAAGTCCAATTTATTGCCGACGCAATACGCTGTTAAAAGTTAGAAACCGCAAATATTATAAAGACAAAGCAGCTTGTGCAGCAAACGGCAAAGAATATAGCGCTAAGATACGCATTTTCAAGCGTATCAGCTGCATATTTTGACAGATATTTTCACACCAATCGCCAACGCAGCGTTATAATCAGCTTCATGCATTCCTGCCGATTAATTAAACTATACATAGATATCCTGCAGCTGATTTTCATCGCTCTACAGCTACTTTAAGAAATCCTACCCTGCTGTACTGCTGTAAAAATTAGTGCTTAAAGTGCCTCATGCCGGTGAATACCATCGCTATGCCGGCTTCGTTGCAGGCCTTAATTGAGTCCTCATCTCTTATAGAGCCGCCCGGCTGGATTATAGCCGTAATGCCGGCTTCCGCCGCGGCCTTTACGCAGTCGTCAAACGGGAAGAAAGCGTCCGACGCCATTACCGAGCCTGCGGCAGCGCCGTTTGAGTATTTTATAGCAAGCTCCAGCGCGGTGATGCGGTTGGTTTGTCCGGGGCCTATTCCTACAGTGCGGTTGCCCTTAGCCAACGCAATACCGTTGGATTTTACATGCTTTACTACCTTCCATGCAAATTTGAGCTGCTTTAGCTCTTCTTCCGTCGGGCAGCGCTCGGTTACGCACTTAAGCTCGTCCTCATTGAGCAGCTTTGTATCAAGCTCCTGTACAAGCAGACCGCCGGCCACTTTTTTCATGTCAAGCGTTTCCGGCGAGTTTTTGCGCGCCGCCGCCGGAAGTTTAAGCAGTCGTATATTCTTCTTTTTAGTGAGTATCTCCAGCGCATCCTGCTCAAAATCGGGCGCTATTATTATTTCGAGGAATATTTTCGCAAGCTCCTCTGCCGTTGCCTTGTCGACAGGACGGTTGAGCGCAACTATGCCGCCGAATATCGATACGGGGTCTGACTCATAAGCGTTCATATACGCCTCATATATTGTCTCGCCTATGCCTACGCCGCATGGATTTGCGTGCTTTACAGCAACCGCCGTCGGCATCTCGTCGCCAAACTCTTTGAGTACGTCGAGCGCGCCGTTTGCGTCATTTATGTTATTGTAAGAAAGCTCTTTGCCGTGAAGCTGCTCCGCCGCCGGAAGAGTATTGTCGGCAGCGTCTATCTCCTTGTAAAACGCCGCCTTTTGATGCGGATTTTCGCCGTATCTCATTTCCTGCACCTTTTCATATGTGCGGGTAAAGTTCTCCTCAAACGGAGAGTCACCGCGCTGCTTGCGCATATATTCTGCAATCATTGCGTCATATGCGGCGGTGTGGTTAAAGACCTTGCCGCTCAGGCGGAACTTTGTCTCTTTAGATACTTCGCCATTTTCCTTATATTCGTTTATAACCGTGCCATAGTCGGCCGGGTCGACGATAACGCATACGTCCTGCCAGTTTTTCGCAGCCGAGCGTATCATTGTCGGACCGCCGATGTCTATGTTCTCTACCGCTTCCTCAAGCGTTACGCCGGGCTTTAATATAGTGCTTTTAAAGGGATATAAGTTCACAGCAACTACATCTATGGGCTGCGCGCCTATTTCCTCAAGCTGACGCATATGCTCTTCATTAGACCTCATGGCCAAAATACCGGCGTGTATAAGCGGATGCAGCGTTTTTACCCTGCCGTCAAGGCATTCTGGGTAAGATGTAATGTCGGATATGCCTATAACGTCAATTCCGGCGTCGGTCAGCGCTTTGGCAGTACCTCCGGTGGAGATTATTTCGAAGCCCAAGTCCTTAAGCCCCTTTGCAAATTCTACTACTCCGGTTTTGTCAGATACGCTTATTATAGCTCTCTTTTTCATATATGTTCCCCTTCCCGTGCGGTACTACGCCGCATGTTTTATTATTTAGTCAGCAAAGTGATATTACACAAGCTGCTCAATTTATATCTCTTAATGCTTATTTAAAGCTCTTTTAAATAAGCAAGCATATCGCCCGATAGGATAAATCTGACGCTTACGTCTGCAAGCAGAGCGAATGAAGCAACAATCCGCTTTAAAGCATTATGGATTTATAACAGCAATATTGCCTTTTACCGTAATTTTGTCCTCGCAGAACTTGCTGACCGCAAGCGGCAGCAGTACATGCTCGCACTCGCGCATCACGCGCTTTTGCAACGTTTCAGGAGTGTCATCCTCCATTACCTCCACCGCGCGCTGCATAAGTATTGGGCCGCCGTCGGCTATTTCGTTTACAAGATGCACCGTCGCACCCGTCAGCTTTACGCCGCGGCTCAGCGCCGCCTCGTGTACCTTAAGCCCGTAAAAGCCTTTGCCGCAAAACGAAGGTATCAAAGACGGATGAACGTTTATAATACGGTTTTTGTATTCGGATATAACTGTATCTCCTAAAATGGTTAAAAATCCGGCCAGCACGATTAAATCTATATCATGCTCTTTAAGCGCATCAAGCAAATCCGCGTCGAAGTCCGCCTGCAAGGCATATTTCTTCCGCTCAAGGACAATAGATTTTATGCCCGCCTTTTCCGCTCGCTCCAGCGCATAAACGCCAGGACGGCTCGATATAACAAGCGTTATTTCGCCGTTTTTTATTATTCCGTCACTTTCAGCGTCAATAAGCGCCTGAAGATTTGTCCCGCCGCCGGATACGAGCACGGCTATTTTTTTCAAAGCTATCAACCCCGTAATATATAACAATTATGGATTTAGTTTTCATTCACTCAAAATTCCGCCGGCCGAAAAAATGTATATCAGCCGGTCGTTCTGCAAACGCTTTTGCTGATTTTGCAGGCCTGCAATCAGTATGAATATTAATGCTCGCGGTAAAAATATTTCATCTCTTTTTCCGTAAGATGCATTTTAGATTTTCACAGACTTGGTGCGCAGTCATATTCTAAGCATATAGCATAATATCCAGACTTTAGATATGCTGCATAAATCCATGCCGTCGCCGCAAAGCCCATATTTATGGTCTTATCAAATATTAAACAACGTCGACGCCCGGAGCACCGTATTCCACGCGGCCTACCACATAAGCGTCCTCGCCCATCTCGGCAAGATGATTTACTGCCGTATCGGCGTCTTCTTCGGCCACGGCGACAACCATGCCGACGCCCATGTTAAATGTATTAAACATGTCTCTTTCCGGTATGTTGCCGGTTTTCTGCAACACATTAAAAATCGGCAGCACCCTTACGCTCGATTTATCTATTACCGCGCGGCAGTCCTCGCCGAGCATGCGCGGAATATTTTCGTAAAATCCGCCGCCTGTTATATTGCTGACGGCTTTTACCTTGACCTTGTCCATGAGCGAAAGCATAGGTTTTACATATATCTTTGTAGGCGTAAGCAGCTCCTCGCCGAGCGTTTTGCCAAGCTCGTCTATGTAAAGTCCTATATTGTCCTCTTTAATGTTAAACACCTTGCGCACAAGCGAATAACCGTTTGAATGTATGCCGGATGAAGCCAGCGCTATAAGCACGTCGCCCTGCTTTAAGTCCTTATGGTCGATGATTTTATCATAGTCGACGATGCCGGTGCAAAAACCGGCTAAATCATATTCATCGTTTGGATAAAATCCCGGCATTTCGGCTGTTTCTCCGCCTATAAGAGCACATCCCGCCTGACGGCAGCCCTCTGCTACGCCCGACACTATCGCCGCTACGCTTTTGGGATTGTTCTTGCCGACAGCTATGTAATCAAGAAAAACAAGCGGCTGCGCACCGCAGCAGATTAAGTCGTTAACGCTCATAGCAACGCAGTCAATGCCCACAGTGTCATGCTTGTCCATAAGAAAAGCAATCTTAAGCTTTGTGCCAACACCATCGGTCGACGAAACCAATACCGGACGCGTCATTCCCGTTAAATTAGGCATAAACAGCCCGCCAAAGCCGCCTATATCCGACACGACGCCGTCTGTATAAGTGCTTTTAACATGCTCCTTAATAAGCTCCACAGCTTTATATCCGGCGGTAATATCTACGCCGGCGTCCTTATAGCTGTCAGAAAAACTCCTCATCTAATTACCTCTCTCCAAATATATTTTGCCTGTTCCTATTTATTCCCTTATTTCAGCTCCTGAGCAAGAGAAGCGTCTGCTTTTCTTACCTCTTCGGCCATTTTCTGCTTCATATCAGCGAGCTTGTCCGATAATACATCGTCGGACACTGCCAAAATCTGCACTGCGAGCAGCGCTGCATTTTTTGAACCGTCTATAGCAACAGTAGCCACAGGTATGCCAGACGGCATCTGCACCGTGGCCAGCAGCGCGTCCAGTCCGTCAAGCGTTGACGATTTTACGGGTATGCCTATAACCGGCAGCGTAGTATGCGCCGCGAGTACTCCCGCTAAATGAGCTGCTTTTCCGGCGGCCGCTATTATAACACCGAAGCCGTTTTTCTTTGAATTAGCCGCAAACGAGCAGGCCTCTTCCGGAGTGCGGTGGGCCGACATCACATGGACCTCGCACAAAACGCCGAATTCCTTTAAAGTATCAATCGACGGCTTTACCGTGCTGAGGTCGCTTTTGCTCCCCATTATTACTGCAACCTTTTTTTGTGACATACTGTAATATTCCTCCTATAAAAATTAATAGAATATAACAATGCATTATACCCTAAAATACC
>JAUUSE010000006.1:0-56944 GCA_030842085.1 Bacillota bacterium
AATCGCCGCAAACAAGTTGATGTACTGTTGAATGATATGGAAGAAAAGGAGCTTACGAAGCGGCACAATAATTTGACGGAAAACGTACAAAGGGCGGGGAGTGTTCCCCGCCCTTTGCGTTTTCCAGAATCGCACCTTTGATAGAGCCATGGTTTTTCAGTATAAAGAAGGTATCGGCGCTGAAATACATATTAAATAGAAAGGAACTGAAATCATGGCGAAAAAACAAGAAAATGTTCTCCGGTATGGCACTACCATGCGGAGGGGGATTCAATATTACAGGACTCGGATCACCGATGCCGATGGAAAGAGGGTGGATTTGTATGCTGAAACCTGCGAGGAACTCCAGTTAAAGGAGATGGAGGCCCGACGCCAGGTAGAGGAGGCGGTTTTCAGCAGAAAACATCCAACGGTGGCAGAGTATTGCGAGAAGTGGCTACTTATGCAGTCGGCAAAGGTATCTTCCGGCACGTTGAGAGGATATACCCAGACCATGAACAACTATATTGTCAAGCCTTTAGGCGATATGTATCTTGAGGATGTGACTGCAGACGATATTCGGCTTGCGATGATTCCATTGGCTTCAAAATCTGCTGGATTGTATAGTAAGGTAAATATGCTCCTGAAATGTGTCTTTTATTCGGCAGAGCGAAGCCAGTTACTTGAATATAATCCCTGTGAGGGACTCTCGGCCAAAGGGGGAAAACCGGGGAAAAAGATAAATGCCTTGACGGATGAGCAAGTGAAGCTGCTTTTAGATACTGTCCGAGGACTTCCGCCCTATACCTTTATAATGATCGCTTTATATTCCGGTCTGCGGCGCGAAGAAATTTTGGGACTGCAATGGGACTGCGTATTTCTGGATGTTCCTACGCCGTACATCTCTGTACGGAGAGCATGGCGCTCAGAAAATAACAGGCCGGTGATTTCCACAACGCTGAAAACGAAGGCGGCTCGGAGAGATATTCCGATCCCAAAGTGTTTGACAGACTGCCTGCGGGAAGTGAAAGAGAAAACCGAATCGGAATATGTGGTTGCTGACAGAAATGGAAATCCTCTTTCATCTTCGCAGTTTCAGCGGGTATGGAAATATGTAACCGTTCGCTCTACGAAACCCCATAACTATTATAAGTATGTAAATGGCCAGTGCGTGAAGTGTACGGTAACGCCTACCCCTGGCAGTCATCAGAAAAATAACCCGAAGTTAGTGTATGCCATTGACTTTGATGTAACCCCACATCAACTTCGTCACACCTATATTACTAACCTGCTGTATGCAGGCATTGACCCAAAAACTGTTCAATATCTTGCCGGGCATGAAAACAGTAAGACGACTATGGACATTTACGCGCAGGTGAAGTATAATAAACCGGAGGAACTTCTGAGTGTTGTAAATGCTGCATTTGTTCCATCTGTTGGTGCCTAAAATGCCCCCATTTTTATGATTAAATACTGGGGCAACATTTGAGGGCAGAGGCCAAAAAGCCCATAAAATCAAGGAAAACAGGCGCTAAACTGTACGCCAGTACGGTCTCAAGGCGGCCCGTCGCGCACCCCAGTTCTCAAAGAGATAATATTTGTGAGTTTAAAAGCCGAAATCCTTTTATATGGATTTCGGCTTTTTTTTTGCTTAAAATAGATATTCACACTTTTAGCAGTATATTATCATGCATTATAACAGCACATCATAGGATTTTCAAAGGATTATTACACTGTTGGACGCTGTTATTTATCCTTTACAGATTATGGAAAATTTATTTAAAAGTCCGAGAAATACGAATCATTTGCTGGATATACAGACTGTTTGGCGGTTTTTATGCTATTTTGTTGCAAGATAAGTTTTGCAGCATCATTTTTGATGTACAAGTTAACAAAAAGCATAACATGAATGATGGTGAATTGACTTATTAAATTTTACAGACGATAAATTGGACAGGCCTGCTTTAAATATCTGTTTTAAGCTGGGCTAAAATTTCAAAATATTATTAAAACAAATAATTGACAATACAAAAAAGGAATTTTAGCAAAGCTCTTGCACAAAATAAAAAGTACGGGCAAACCGACGCAACAAAAGCGCTGATTAATTGCGCAAGAGACTGACATGGCAAATAAATCGTGCTTAAACGGCGTTTTAAGTATGACCGTACTTAAAATAAGTTACACTAATATAGTTACAATATTGTTATTTGAAATATAAACTCAATATTGCTATAATTATGTCAAATTCTGTTGCGGTGTAGGAAAATTATTCCGAGAGTATCAGGCCCGCAATGTACAGCTATAGAGCTGCTGGCGTTAACCTTATAAATTTTATCGAAAATTCCGCTTTTTTCCAAACGGTCAGCGACCATATTTGGCAGCTCATCGGTGAGACATGTGTGAGTAACAAATGCTATATCTGGAACAATATCGTCTTTTTGGGCAATGATATTGTCGGTATACTCGCAAAGTACATTGGCAAGCTTACCTCTGTATTTTTTCCCGACGCGCATCTCGCCGTCGCGCACTTCGATGCAGGGTTTAAGCTTTAGAACATTTGCGCCAAGTGCTGCAACAGCGGAGCATCTGCCGCCTTTGTGGAGATATTTGAGGGTGTCGATAATAAATGTGCAGTCCATTTTTCCCTGCATATCATTAAGCTTGTTTAATATCTCTTCTGCCGAAGCACCAGCCTTAGCCATCTGAGCGGCTACGATTACCTGATATCCTATGCCGGATGAGAGATTTTTTGAGTTTATAACATGTACGTTTTCCATATCTTGGGCGGCAATGCGCGCGTTATTATATGCTGCGGACATTGTTGAGCTTATTATAAAATGAATTACGGTGCTGCCGTCTTCAGTATATCCTTTAAAAAGCTCAGTATAATCTGCCACGTTTGCAGCGCTTGTTGTGGCAAGCTTGCCGGTTTCTTCAGCATATTTAAACAAATCTGCAGGCACAACGTCTACGCCGTCAATGTGTTTTTTATCGCCAAGTATTACCGGAAGTCCATAAACTTTTATATCTAAATTTTTAATAAGATTTTCTGGCATATCGGCGGTACTATCGCAACTGATTATTATTTTGCTCATATGTTTAAAACCTCTCTTTTCTAATTGATATTACCAAATATTATAACATAGAAAAGGGAATTTTTATAGAAATTATTTGCAACAAAGAAAAAACTTTTTTAGTGTAATATAGACTAAGGGGATGGTATTTATGTCAAGGCCAAAAGTAATAATTATAATAGCTGTAATAACGGCACTGACATTTTTGACAACTTTTTTCGGTGTATCCTGCAAGCTTATAATGGACAATAACGAGGAGCTTAAAAGTCAGCTTCAGAATGCTCAGTCGCAGATAGATTCGACCGTCTCTGAATATGAGAGTCAGCTTAATGAAAAATCGAGCGAGATAGACAGGCTAAATTCTGAGCTTAACAGCATTAAGACCCAGTCACAGCAGACTTCTTCGTCCGGTGGTACTGAGACGTCACAGAAGATATGCTATCTTACATTTGATGACGGTCCCTCCGAAAATACGCTTAAAATACTTGAGATACTTAAGAGGGAAAATGTAAAGGCAACATTTTTTGTTATACACACAGACAAGATGAATTATCTCAAAAACATAGCTGATGATGGTCACGCTATAGGGCTGCACTCTTACAGCCATGAATATAAATCAATATATTCAAACGATGATGCATATTTTAATGATTTACAGATGATTTCCGACGAGGTGTTCCAGTATACTGGGATAAAGTCTAATATAATCCGTTTTCCGGGCGGCTCGTCAAATACTACGAGCAAAAAATATAATAAGGGAATAATGACACGCCTTACGCAAGAGGTACAGAATAAAGGATATACTTATTTTGACTGGAATGTAACGTCAGGCGATGCCGATACTAAGAAATTAACGGCAGACGAAATAGTTCAAAGATGCAAAAATGACATGCCTAAAAAGAGCAATGCATGCGTTCTCATGCATGATGCGAGTGTTAAGACAACAACAGTAGAAGCGCTGCCGCAGATTATTAAATTATTCAGAGATAATGGCTTTACGTTTGACAAACTTGATTCAAACAGTGTTATCCCAAAACATAAGGTAAATAACTAATACTTATAAAAATGAAGCAGGATACCTTAACAAAGGCATCCTGCTTTTTGCACTTTATTATACATTATATTTAAAGTCAAATCGCTGACAGTGTTCTTATGATTGATTTAAAGAATTAATTAGAAATCTAATTGCTCCTTTGCGCGTGTATAAATAACTGCTGTGAAAAATTACATTTGTTACATTTTAAAAGTTTTCCGGGACTATGCCATTATGTTAGATAATGAATAGCACATTTATATGCGATTTTGATGTTATACTTTAATTTATCACCTGTTATGCATAAACGTAAAAATATTTTTGACACTAGAGCTATATAACGGGATAGGGAATATTAAGGCTTTAGCGGCAGAATCGGCCAAATACATAAAGCGTTCTTGCTATGCAGTAAGTGTGATAAAATGGTCAGGTCAGCTTTGTGACTTATTAATAAGATTTATCTCTCATAGTCTGATAATTCAGAAGATAGATGCAATTACTGAGCTGTTACACTTATCGGCGGACCAATCATCCTGCCGGCAGCAGGTCGGCTGGGTCGCCGATTGTATAGCCTTCGGCCTTAATACTCTCTATAGCAAATGGAAGCATATTTGAATTAGTCTCATTGGCCAGATGCAGCAGCAATATAGCTCCGGGGTGTATTCTCGCCATAATTTTAGAGACGGCGGTTTCAGCAGGAATTACATTATCACCCCAATCCTCATAGGCAAAGCTCCACAGCAGCGTAGTAAGGCCCAGACTATTGGCCTCGGCAATTACATCATCGTAAAATTTGCCCTGCGGCGGACGGTAAAACTGCATGCTTATGCCGTACTTTTCAGAAAACGCCGACTGCAGTTTAGTTATATCTTCCCGAATTTCAGCAAACGAAGATTTTTCACAGTCGCGGTGGTAATAGGTGTGATTACCTATATAATGCCCGTCGGCAATCATACGTGATATAAGGTCCGGCTCTTTTTCAAGATAATTTCCCGTTATAAAGAAAACGGCTTTTAAATTGTTCTGCTTTAATATATCCAGAACAGTTTCGGTATATCCTGCTTCGTATCCTAAATCGAAAGTAAGATATACTTTCTTTTCATCTGTATTTCCGATAAATTTGCCGCCGTTGTTGTTTAAAATTTCAATGCCCTGAGCGTTGCCCTCAGGAGTTGTGTGGTTGTTGTTGTGGCGCAGGCCCCAGCTTACTACTCCAGTCCCGGCACCGGAAGATATTATTTGGCGGCCAAAGGATGAGAAAAGGAAAATGGATACAGCCAGCGCTATGCCGAGAATAAAAAGACCTGTAGATTTTTTAGATGACGATATTATTTTCATAGCAGCACTTCCCGTAATATATTTATTTGTGTGCATTAAATATATATGACAAAATTGGCATATTATGACGAATGCTTGTCTTTTTCGGTGTGTCGGCCGAGAATATTTTGCAGAAAATTTTGCCGGATAGTCTTGTACATCTAAAACAAAGAAGTAATTCAGTCGGCTTTAATATGTTGCCTTTTGTGACTATAAAGTGTATAATAAAAAAAGCTGTTTACAGTCATAACAGGCGTTTTATATGTTGAAATATTCCGGAGCGCTCAATGTGGATATATGATTAGAGATTTCGATATATTTTTTAATGTGTGCGGCGTTATAGATTATTTGCAGCAGTTTAATACGCTTATGTCTGTTTTGGAAAATAAAAAGATAAAGGAGCTTTTGTATGTACAGCGATATAATCAATACCATTGGATTTGTCAGCCACAGCGACGGTGAAGTAGCGCAGGCCATGCGCAGCGAGCTTAAGCGTCAGCAGAATAACATAGAGCTTATCGCATCGGAAAATTTTGTTTCTCCGGCGGTTATGGCGGCTATGGGCAGCGTTCTGACAAACAAGTATGCTGAAGGGTATCCCGGCAAGCGTTATTACGGCGGATGTCAGTGCGTGGATATTGTGGAGAACATAGCGCGCGACAGGGCTAAGGAGCTGTTCGGCGCAGAGCATGCCAATGTTCAGCCGCATTCCGGCGCACAGGCAAACCAGGCGGTATATTTTGCATTTTTAAAGCCGGGCGACACCGTTATGGGAATGAATCTTGCTCATGGCGGACATCTTACACACGGCTCGCCGGTAAATATGTCGGGTGCTACATATAATTTTGTTCCTTACGGCGTAAACGACGACGGATTTATAGATTATGAAAAAATGGAGCAGACGGCTTTAGAGGTAAAGCCAAAGCTTATCGTCGCCGGCGCGTCTGCCTATGCAAGGAAGATTGAATTTGACCGCATGAGCGAGATAGCCAAGAAATGCGGAGCAATGCTTATGGTCGATATGGCGCATATAGCCGGTCTTGTGGCGGCGGGCCTCCACATGAATCCTGTGCCGTATGCCGATATAGTAACGACTACTACTCATAAGACGCTGCGCGGACCGAGAGGCGGTATGATTCTCTGTAAAGAAGAATATGCCAAGGCCATTGACAAGGCGGTATTCCCCGGCAATCAGGGCGGCCCGCTCATGCACATAATTGCTGCAAAGGCGGTCTGCTTTAAAGAAGCATTGTCCGAAGACTTTAAAAAATACCAGCAGCGTGTTGTTGATAACGCTCAGGCGCTTGCAAACGGGCTTATTAAGCGCGGCATTAAGCTTGTGTCGGGCGGTACTGATAACCACCTTGTATTGGTTAACTTAGTGGGTACCGGCATAACGGGTAAAGAGCTGGAGCATCGCCTCGACGCCGTTAATATTACAACAAACAAGAACGCGATACCAAACGACCCGGAAAAGCCGTTTGTCACGAGCGGCGTTCGTCTCGGCACGCCGGCGGCTACTACACGTGGTCTTAACACTGATGATTTTGACAAAATAGCGGAATTTATAGCTTTAGCAGCAACCGACTTTGAAAACAATGCCGACAAGATAAAGGCCGGAGTTAGGGAAATCTGTGAAAAATATCCGCTTTACGAATAATATTTTATATAATGGGGTTTAAGAAGTATGGCAAATTTTAGAGGATCGATATTTTCAGACCAGCTCGGCATGCGCACAAATATTACCGTAAGCCTGCCGTTCGATGTGGCAAATAAGGTGGGGGTGACCACTCCGCAGGAGGATATGCCGATATTGTATCTTCTTCACGGGCTGTCGGACGACAATACTATGTGGTCACGCTATACGGATATAGAGCGGTTCGCTGATTACAGAGGATTTATAGTTGTAATGCCTGAGGTGCAGCGCAGCTTTTATTCCGACATGGTTTATGGTCCGAACTATTTTTCATATATAGCGGACGAGCTTCCGCAGCTTGTAAAATCTCTGTTCGGAATTGAGCGCCCGAGGGAGAAAACCTTTGTGGCAGGGCTGTCAATGGGCGGATACGGCGCGGCAAAGGTGGCGCTCAGCCGTCCCGACAGATATATGGCGGCAGCATCATTTTCCGGCGTGCTCGATGTAAGACGTTCATATGACCTTGTAGTAAACGACGAGTTTTATGCGATATCTAAAGGCGTTGTCCGCCCGGAGGACGACTTGTTTGCCCTTGCCGAAAAAGCGGCTGACAATAAAAACAAGCCGTCGTTTTTCATAACCTGCGGCAAGGACGATATGCTTGTCGGCATACATGAGCAGCAGGACGACTTTAAAAAATGCCTTGATAAATATGGCTATAAATATGAATATAATGAGTGGCCGGGCGGACACGAGTGGCGGCTTTGGGAAAAATCAGTCGAGCAGGCGCTGGACTACTTCTTAACGCTTATGTAATAAATCTGTGATGTGTACAGGTACGCAGCTTTTAAGCATAGCCGGCAGCAGTAAAGTGGTATTATTTGCTTCATGCAATCCGCCATACTGCTTAAAGAAGATGTATGCGCGGCGCGCCTGTAGATTTTAGCTCAAAAAGTAAGGAAAAAGCCGCCGGAATATTTCGGCGGCTTTTTGCAAAATTTATTTATTGACATTGGCGAATAGGTATGTACAGCCGAAGAAATTATTTATAATGAATATTTAGAGTGTATTCAGCTGTATTTCCTATATGAAAATAATTTATATTATTTAATTAGGAAAAACTAATTGGGGTTGGCTTATGAATTATAAAAATGCGCGGATGCATGCTCTGACAGATGAATTTGCCGATAAAATCAGCAATTGGGAATATGGTGTGCCTTATCAAAGATACAATTTCAAGGGGCGCCCAAACGGATACCTTATGAATAAAGAAACATGGGGCACAGAGCAGTTTTGCTTGCTTGAGAATAACGAGATTTTAGGATATGTCTCCTGCCAGTTCGAGAATGATAAACTTTGGGTTGGCTGGTCGTTATGTCCAGATTTGTGCGGCAAAAGAACAGGACATTTATTTGCTCTGAAATGTATAGAGGAAATAAGAAAACAGAAAAGATATAATGAGGAAATATATTTAAGAGTGGCGGCATCAAATATAAGGGCAATAAAGGCTTATCAAAGGGCCGGCTTTGCCTTTTCAGAGATTATTCAGGATGAAGTTGCTTATACGAACAATATAGAAGATTTCTGGATTATGAAAATTGAATAATAGATTGAAAATTAAATTCATATATCGTAAGTATATTTTAAATTTTGATATAGTAATATAAAATATGGAAAATGCGAGGTGAAAAACATGTCAGCGCCGCTTGCAGACAGATTAAGGCCGCAGAGCCTTGACGAGGTAGTGGGGCAGCCGCATCTTTTTTCAAAGGGTTGCGCGCTGCGCGCAATAATTGAATCAGGCAACATACCCAGCCTTATATTTTACGGCCCGTCGGGCGTGGGAAAATCGACGGTGGCGTCTATTATTGCAAAACGTACCGGCAAACGTCTGCACAAGCTTAACGGCACCACTGCATCTACCGCAGATATTAAGGATGCTGTTGCCGAGATTGACACATTGGCCGCTCCTGACGGAATATTGCTGTATTTGGACGAGATACAGTATTTTAACAAAAAGCAGCAGCAGACGCTGCTCGAGTATATGGAGGACGGAAGCATAACGCTCATTGCATCGACGACAGAAAACCCGTATTTTTATGTATACGGTGCTGTGCTCAGCCGCTCGACTGTGTTTGAATTTAAAATGGTCGAGCCAAAGGATGTAGTCTCGGCGATAAAGCGGGCGTATGCGTTTATGGAGCAGGAGCGCACAGAAAAATATGAAATAGACGACGAGGTTTTTGATATAATATCGCACGGCTGCGGCGGCGATGTCAGAAAGGCTATTAATATGGCGGAGCTCAGCGTAATAGCCTCGCCGGATGACAGCGGCAAGCGGCATATATCGGCAGAAACGGTAAGTCAGCTTTCGCAGAACTCGGCCATGCGTTATGATAAAAACGGGGACGAGCACTATGATATTGTGTCGGCATATCAGAAGTCTATGCGCGGCTCCGACCCGAATGCTGCGCTGCACTATCTTGCGCGATTGCTCGAGGCCGGCGATTTGCCGTCGGCCTGCAGAAGACTTATGGTGTGCGCCTGCGAGGACGTTGGGCTGGCCTATCCGCAGATAATACCCATTGTAAAGGCATGCGTCGACGCTGCTATGATGGTAGGCCTGCCGGAGGCTATAAATCCGCTTTCGGACGCGGTAATACTCGTGTGCAGCGCGCCAAAATCCAACGCCGGCTGCAGTGCGTATTATCGGGCGGCGGCTGACCTTAAGGCCGGCAAAACGGGACATATTCCGCGGCATTTGCAGAACAAGCACTTTGACGGCGAGGACGCTAAGCGAAAAGGCCAGTTTTACATGTATCCGCATGAATTTGAGAATAATTATGTTGAGCAGCAATATCTGCCGGACGAGCTTAAAGATGCCGTTTATTATATTCCCGGAAATAATAAAACCGAGCAGGCTTATAAAGCGTATTGGGATAATATAAAAAAGAATAAGAAAAAGCCTGAATAGATATTAATGCTTCTCCAAGCGGATATAATAAAAATCTTATATGAATTACAACGCCCCTGCCATATAACTGCACTTATGCAGTACATAGCAGGGACGTTTTTCTGATTTATTTAAAATCAAAAAGAGTATAGCAATCGCTGCGGCCTAAGCCAGCACATCTTCGCACGGGACGCGTTAGTTAACCATGCGGTCGATGCCTGAACCCGACCGATTGCTTTTCAGCCCAGTGTGGAGATTTTCCGCATCCCTGCACTGTTTCATATTACACTTTCAAATCCGGATTAAAATATATTAAATTTTACTTTCGGCGGCGCATTTTCTCAAGCGGCAGGCGCTGCGGATATATTAGTCGAGATAATGGAGGCCAAAATATATAAATATATAAAAGAGCACATGTATATTCCAACAAATGCGCTAACCCGCCTGTGTAAAATATTCGCATATGCTGCAAATCAGGCTGTTTACGGCAGAGGGCACTGCGCAAAGAATTCTTAGCTGCGGCGGCAAAAAGCTTAAAGCGGCTTCGCCCGCCTGCATAATTTTATCAGAAGTATCGCCGCTGATTGAAAACGTATATCCCAGCACATGAAAATCCATGCCGTCGTCATTCTCTAAATAAATTACAGGCTTTGCGTCGGAAAGTCCGGTCTGACGCGTATTATAATCCGATATAATAATACCGAGGATTAACACAAACGGGCACAACGCAAGACACAATGAGGATATAAAGGAGCTGCAGAAATATTTTGCGGCTCCTGTTTTTGTGCTGTTAAGCTTTATGGGCTTTAGCGCCTTTGTTTTTTTGAACATTTTCATCCTTAACCTTTACACTTGTTATGAGAGCAATATATACATACGCAGCCATAAATTTAGCAGGACCAATGAACGATAATTATAAACATAAATAAAACATATTATTGCGGTATAAGTCTTTCAAGTACCGATACCAGCGCATCTCCAACAAGCTGACCCGAGTATTTTGCCTCTTCCAAGGTGTTTGAATCACTGCCCATTTCTATAAGTATTGAGCCGTTGGTAAGCTGCTGGTTGTACTTTCTATCGTCAAACATAAGCGGGCGCGCCAGGCCGGGATACATTGTTTCAAAAGCCTGCTGCACACGAAGCCCAAAACGCAGATTTTCCCGCCAGTTGGGATAATCGGTTATATTGCCGTATTCGCAGCCGTTAATAATCATTACCTGCGCCGCCTTTTTGCCGTTTATTGTGGCAGTGGGTTTAATCTTTTTTGTGTCGGAGGTTGATATGGCGTCGCGGTGGATATCCAGCACCACCTCTATGCTCGGATATTGCTCCAAATAACTTTTTACCGTTACCTCAGAGCGCTCATATGCACCGTTATAAGATGGATAATCGTGCATGGTCTTGTCGTGCAGGGTTACAATTCCTGCGGCGTTAAGCTTATCTGCTATTTCATTTCCCACAGCAATCATGTTAAGATTTTCGTCGGTGCTGCGGGAGCTGGCTCCTATTTTAAAAGTGCCGTTGTCCTCTGCGAGATAAGACTCGGTGGTATGCGTGTGCATTATAAGGACCTGAGGCTTTCCGTTTTTTAATATGGTAATGTCAGGCTTTGTGGCTATTTCTTCAGCAATGTCTATCGACACGTCAATTTTTCTTGATACATATACATTTTCCCATTTGAGATTAGCGCTGGATGAGGAGTAAAAGCGCTCGGTTACCGTGCCATAGCCCTCCGGCGGCTCAGTCGTCGCAGAGGAGGTGGCTTCTGAAGAGGCCGCCTGCTCTGCACCGGATTGGGACTCTGACGAGACAGCTTCCTCTTTGGGGCCGACTTCATAGTCGTCGCTTGCGGGAAGAGATGCCAATACCTGCGATGCTTCGCGTCTTGCATCGAGCTCGCTTAGCTTGTCGGATAATACCTTGGAGCCGCTGTCCGGCATTGTCATAAGCAGCGACGCTTTAGCAAGATTGCCTGCCGTCTCAGCAGCTTCGTCAATCAGCGGGCTGGTAAATGAAAGGTAGATTATAATTCCGCATATTAAAAATATAATAATGGCTCTTATAGCCGATTTTTTGCCCGAATATATAATGGTCAATAACAACACCCGCTGTAACAGTATAAAATTAATCTATTGTCATGCGTCTAATATCTCTGTGAAAAGAGAACTGATTTTGCTGCTGCGGACATATGCTGCGGCAAGCCTATATGAGCCGGATTATTTTTATTCTAATAAAAACACAGCGGCAAAATGAGACGCATATTAAAATCTATGCGGATATTGACGATACTATTACCACAAGGGCAGAGCTTTGCTATGCTGATTTAATACATGTCATCTGCCCGACCGCATTGTAAAACCGTCGTGCATTTATCGCGAGATTATATCTGTTATGACAGCAGATTTTAATCCGACGACTGCGGTGTTAAGAGAATGATAAATTAATGACCGCCTGTAAATCTATAAAT
This sequence comes from Bacillota bacterium, assembly GCA_030842085.1. GTDB lineage: Bacteria > Bacillota > Clostridia > Oscillospirales > Acutalibacteraceae > Timburyella. Next base: position 12,463 of record JAUUSE010000006.1, read on the forward strand.
ATCATTTAAACACGGCGGCAAAGCAGTAAAAGATTTAGCAAATACATATAAGCGGCTTTTGCCAAGCTTTAATGAAGAGGGTGAAAGACATTAAAATCTGCCGATATCATGGCATGAATGCTTTTTAACAAAATTGCTGGAAAATTATACTGCTTAAATTTGCTTATTAAAAAGCAGAAAAGAATAAGGCTATGAAACGAGCATCATCAAATCGTCGGGCGAGAGGCTTTTTTGCAGAGCGCAGTTTATAGCGTGAGATATAAGCGCCGCCGCTCTGCTTATAAGCGTGTCTATTTCGCGGGGAGTAACTATCATTTTATTTCCTCTCGGCTCTATTTCAGAAAGGCGCTTGCTGTCGGGCTCGCTGCCGGTTATATCATATGCCAGAGTTGAGGCCTCTACTACGGTAGGCACTCCGATGGCTATTACAGGAATGCCAAGTGTGGTCTTGCTTATTTCCTTGCGGTTGTTGCCTACGCCTGAGCCGGGCGATATGCCGGTATCCGTCATCTGCACGGTACAGCCGAGCCGTTTGAGCCGGTGAGAGGCGAGTGCATCTATAACGATTACGGCCGCCGGACGGATTTTAGCGACTATGCCGGCTATAATTTCTCCCGTTTCAATGCCGGTCTGCCCAAGCACTCCGGGGGCGAGCACGGCGACCTTTCTAAGATTATCAAGGCCGGCAAGCTTGGCGGTTTCTCCGGTAATATGGCGGGTGGCCAAGACGTGTGATGCTGTTTTTGGCCCCAGCGCGTCGGGAGTTATGTCATTGTTGCCAAGCCCCGTTACAAGCACGGCGCCGTCTTTTGGCAGCAGGCTTTCAAGCTCCTCGCTTAATACTCCGGCCGACTCGCTGTCGAAGCCGGAATCTTCAGAAAGCGGCGCAATATCAGCAGTTATATATCTGCCAACCGGCTTTCCAAGAGCCTTGGCGCCGGCTTCGTTTATGACGGTTATTTTAGAAATGGTTATATTGCCTCTTTTTATTTCTTCACTTTCCACCCCATCAATATTTTCTGCATGCAGTTCTCTTGCTTCTACTGCCAAATCGGTGCGAATATTCATTTTGGTCTCCTGCCCTTTGAATTTAGATTTTGCATTTAATGTTATTCGATATATAATATTATCTGCATAATTTTAAAAATTTATGCCGATAAATAATTTGTTTTCATAATATTAACCTCGCAATCATTGTCAAAAGGCTTATTTTGTGTTAATATATCTATTATAATTAGATGTAAATAAGCAAAACTGGAGGAATTAGTTTGTCAGGGCATTCCAAATGGAGTAATATAAAGAGAAAAAAGGAAAAGACGGATTCGCAGAGGGCGAAAATCTTTACAAAAATAGGCCGTGAGATAGCCGTAGCGGTAAAGAGCGGCGGCCCGGATCCTGCAGCCAACTCAAAGCTTAAGGATGTAATAGCAAAGGCCAAGCAGAACAACGTGCCGAATGATAATATAGAGCGTATAATTAAAAGAGCGGCGGGCGACGGCGCAAACGATTCATATGAGGACATAGTATATGAAGGCTACGGCCCCGGCGGTATAGCGGTGGTGGTCCAGTGCCTGACCGACAACCGCAACCGCACGGCGGGAGACTTGCGGCATTATTTTGACAAATGCGGCGGCAGTCTTGGCCAGACCGGCTCGGTTATGTTTATGTTTGACAAGAAAGGCGTAATAGACATAGAAATAGGTGAGGACGGTGCTCCTGACGAGGACGAGGTAATGGAATGTGCGCTCGATGCAGGGGCACTGGACTTCAGCGTCGAAAAGGAAGCATATGAGGTGCTGACCGACCCTGCTGATTTGAGCAAAGTTAAGGAAGCTCTTGAAAGCAAGGGATACAATATAGTATATTCAGAGGTGGATTATCTTCCTATGACATATACTGCGCCGGCAGACGACGAAGTGAAAGCGAAAATGGAAAAGCTTATAGATTTGCTTGAAGACAACGACGATGTGCAGGACGTATGGCACAATATGGAAGAAGCAGAGTAAAGCTTAACGTATTGCAGACAGTCGGCAAAACGGCGGCTTTTAGTGCAAAAATTACTGGCAGCGTGTATATTGCGTTCTGAGCGGCGTATTGGGCAGATGGCTTGATGGTTAAATCCTTTAATATAAATGCCGCAATATAAAAATTTTGTCTGCTTTAAACGGGCAGGGAGTGATATATTGAAGATAATAGGCAGAAACGGGCTCAGCGTTATATTGGAAGTGCTTACCCTTGCCATAACCATTACCGGAGTAGTAATGTTGTTTTTGCTTCCATTTTTGCTGGATTATATGCTGAGCGGCAGGTACGATGCATATGGGCATAAGCACTATTATATAGTGCTTTTAGCGTTGCTCGAATATACCGATATATTTGGGATAATATCGTTTTGGCAGGTAAAAAAGATACTTCACAATGTAAACAACAATAAACCGTTTGTTATGGAAAACGCAAAGCGCATACGGAGAGTATCCATATGCTGTGCATTTTTGGCGGTAGGATATGGGGTGTCGATTATTTATCTTCTATCGCCGTTTGTAATAATAGATTTTGTGCTGTTTGCCGTTATTTCACTTGCGCTGCTGATATGCGCCGAGCTGTTTAAGATGGCGGTAAAATACAAGGACGAAAATGAGCTGACGATTTAGTCTGAACAGGCGGTATAAGTTTAAGAAGAGAGTATATGATAAATAAAAAGACGAAGGTAAGGTACAATGCCGATAGTAGTAAATCTAGACGTGATGCTTGCCAAGCGGAAGATGGGAATGACGGAGCTGGCATCGAGAGTGAATATTACGCTGGCAAATTTGTCGGTGCTGAAAAATAACAGGGCAAAGGCGATAAGGTTTTCAACGCTTGAGGCCATTTGCCGTGAGCTTAACTGTCAGCCGGGCGACATTTTGGAATATGTAGACGATGAAAATAATATTTAAAATTGGGGGACAAAATGTTAGAGAATGCTTATGGAATAATAATAGAAGAGCTAAAGCCGCTTTTTGACGAACAGGGCTTTAAGACTGAGCAGGCGGATGACGGAGAGGTATATAAATCAGATAAAAAGGCGATAAAAATTCGCTTTGACGATAAGAAAAAGATGTATAGAATGTACGCCGCTGACGTAACGGACGGCAGCACCGGCGAGTTTGCAGAGCTTTCCACGTGGCTGTTTGAGGACGAAAGCGACGAAAAGGATGCGCGTTCTATTGGCGCTGATTTTAAGGACACGCTTGAAGAAGTGCTTGGAATAAAAAAGGCGGCGTTTAATGCTCACCGCTCTCAGATAGATTTGCCGTCAAAGGCGGCGCCGGGCGCGACGCCGGGCATAGGCGCTTTTACGCAGAGATTTTTAACAATATGTCCGCAGTTTAAAGACGCTTATAAGGACAATGTCGCACAGTACGGCGACTTCTTATACTATGATTTTTACTGCAAAATAGCGGCGCCGCATTTAAGAGAGCTGCTAAAAAGAAATGATAAAAAGCAGCTTACCAAGTTCTGCAAGATGATATCCGAGATGTATATAGACGGGGATTCTGAGGTGGATAGGGTAATAGTCTGCTGTATACTAGGCGAAGCGGTATATGACGACGAGGAGCTGTTGTCCCGCCTAGAGGGATATTTAGAGGGTGAAGATTATTTAAAACATATACTTAGAATAACGATTTCACTTATAAAGAAAGATAAAGCAAAGTCTGCAAGAGCTAAAGGAAGCGGAAAGGCTGTAAAAATTAAATAGTTATAGATAATTTAAACCGAATTCTATGTCAACTATAATTTTGCAAAACTACGTTAAAGGCATACTTTCTGTATGATTGATAACTTTTGAGCTGCAACTGTCAGTTTAACTCAGTGAATAGCTCAGAAGCGGCGAAAAACGGCTAATAGTATATTGTAAATATATTTTCAGATATTTGTTAAATCGCGAAAATAAACCGGGATATTAAGATTGGAAGATGATTATGACAAATAATGGATTTCCTTATAATATGATGAATATAAGAGCTATATATGAAAAGCGCAGTCTTAGGAATACGAGCAACATGATAGGGCTTGCCTTTATTGTTTCGCTTCTGATGCAGATAGCTGCTATGATTATAGCATATGTTGTTATTGCCATTATTTATAATATAGTTGTCCCGGAAAGCCTGTCCGAATATTATTTTATGCTGACGTTTATGGACAGCATTGAATGGCAGCTAATGCTGCAGTTCTTCCTTTCTATACTCACATTTACAGTTCCGTTTTTAATAGTGCCGTGCGGTACAGGCACCAGTACGGCCGAGATTGTAAAGCTTAAAAAAGTATCTCCATTGCTCTTTATACTACTTGTGTTTATGGTAATGGGATTGTCAGCGGTGGGCAACGGCGTTTCTAACGGCCTTGATTTTTTGTGGAACAGCATATTTGGAAGAGAGATGCAGACGGCGAGTTTTGAGATGCCGGAGAATATTTTCATGAAGATATTCTATGTAATCACGGTAAGCATTGTTCCGGCGTTGGTTGAGGAGTTTGCGCTGAGGGGTATAGTATTAGGCTCGCTTAGAAGATACGGAAATATGTTTGCAGTAGTAACGTCGGCGTTTCTTTTCGGGCTTATGCACGGAAATATTCCGCAGTTTGTCTTTGCATTTATTTTAGGTATAGGCCTGGGGCTGTGTGTAATAGTATCAGACTCTGTATGGCCGGCGATTGCAGCTCACTTTTTAAATAATTTTATGTCCATAGTATTGGACGATATTATTGGGCCGAAGCTTACGGATAATGAATATATTATGATGTTTATTATATACATGGCGGCGGTGCTGGTTATAGGAATAGTTGCTTTTATAATCATAATAAAGAAGTATAGGAAACCGATACATGAAAAGCCTGACACGGTGCTGAGCCGCGGTCAGCGCACAGAGGCATTTATTGTTTCGCCAAGTATGATAATTCTGCTGATAATATATATTGCACAGTTTATACTGTTGGAGACGGGGGTACTGTCGTATTAGCATGCAGGCTGAATATATGGAGGCAGCGCTGTCCTTAGCGAGAGAAGCGGCAGCTGAAGGAGAGGTGCCGGTAGGCGCTGTAATAGTAAGCGATGGAAGGATAATATCGACTGGGCGAAATCGCCGTGAAAAGAGTCAGAACGCGCTCACGCATGCGGAGATAGAAGCAATAAACGGTGCATGCAAAGCAATTGGGAGTTGGCGGCTTATAGACTGTGATATGTATGTAACACTTGAGCCATGTCCTATGTGCGCCGGCGCGCTGATAAACTCGAGAATAAAAAGATTGTTTTTTGGTGCATATGATTCAAAAGCGGGATGCTGCGGCTCAGTTACGGACATATTTTCTATGCCGTTTAATCATAAAGTTAAAGTAAAGGGCGGAATAATGGAAAAAGAATGCTCAGCTGAGCTTACCGAATTTTTTAGTAAGCTGAGGCAGCTGAAAAAGGGTAATATATAGTAAAAACAGCCGGAGATTCCGGCTGTTTTTATATGCAAAACCAAGCAGATTTATTAAGTGAATTTCAATATAGCTAGGGAAGTACGTTAAAATAGATAAATGATTATTTGGTATATGAAAAACATACAAATGCTTTGGCTAAACTTAGTATATAGACCAATGAGAAATGTTGAATGTATCATAATATACAAAACATAATCTGAGGAAAATATAGGACAATAAAAGTAAAATTTATTTATTTGATTTTAATATAATTTTTGTAATTGACGAAAAATTTTAAATATGTATAATTTATATACAAGCGTCAAACACTTTAATAATTTATCTCGATTATTTTCACACAAAAGACATAAAAAATATATTTTTATTTAATTTATGCGCATTATAATTACAATTGTAAGTTAAAGAAAACCTAAAAATATTTAGAAAGGAATTATGCTTTATGGAGCAAAACAAAAATTTAAATGGTTTTAATCCATTAGATAATAATTCAGATAACTTAGACAACAGCAAACCGAACGAGGAAGTTAACATGTCCGGTGAAAGCCAAAATAATCAAAATACTGATGTTGTTAAATCGTATGATTCAGCGTCTGACCTTTCAAAATCTAATACTTATTCTCAGGCATCTTACGGCCAGACTGCTAATACTGCTCAAGGGGCCAATTCAAATACGCATAATGCCTACGGTGCTGACGATAATTCATCTGCAGGAAGCCAGAAAAGCGGTAATTTGAATTTCGGCGGTCAGAGTTCTGATACAACGAATGCCAATAATCAAAATTTCAGCGGCAATAATACTTATAACAGTCAGTATGGTCAGTATAATTCATTTACTGGTTCGGCCGCCAATGGACAGACTCAAAACCATGCAAATTCTTACACCCCTAATCAGAATAAATATGTACCGGGCGGCGGATACGGCAATTATTATGCATATCAGAATACCGCATATGCTGCGCCGCCTAAGAAGAAAGAAAAAAAATACGGTCTTGGCGCCGTTATCGCGACTGCGCTTGCCTGTTCAATTATAGTCAGCGGTGCTTCATCTGCCGCCATAATAGGATTTTACGGTACATCTAATAATACTGCAAGCGGAGGAAATAAAACAACAACCATAAATGTCGACGAAACGGCATCTAATCTTGTTGAGGCTATTGCCGCTAAGTGCATTGACTCTGTCGTAGGTATAAAAACTACTTATTCTCTTAATCAGTTCTTTGGCAGCCAGCAGGCTTCAAGCGAGGGCTCGGGAGTTATATATTCTGCTGATGGCTATATTATTACAAACTATCACGTAATAGCAGACACCTCCTCAAGTCTTCCATCAAATACTACAAGGACAATTGAAGTATATCTGAACAATTCTGACGAGCCATACACTGCACAGGTTGTTGGCTATAATCAGTCGTGTGACCTTGCCGTGCTTAAAATAGAAGCTACGGGACTTACTCCAATAGAGTTTGCCGATTCAGATGACCTTAAGGTCGGAGAAACTGCTGTTGCCATAGGCAGCCCTGGCGGAATTGACTTTATGAACAGCGTAAGTTCCGGTGTTGTTAGCGGCATAAACCGCTCTATCACTATAGAAAATATAGGGACTCTTACGCTTATACAAACAGACGCGGCCATTAACCCCGGTAATTCTGGCGGCGCGCTGGTGGACTCAGAGGGCAAGCTGATTGGCATAAACAATGTTAAAATAGCCGACAGCGATTATGAGGGCATGGGTTTTGCTATACCGTCAAATACCGTCGCTGAGGTTGTTACAAATATAATTGAGAATAAAGATAGCGGACTTCCGTATCTCGGACTTCAAATTTATTCGAATTATACGCATGAAATGCTTCAGGAAATGGGATATCCAGACGGAGTTGTAATTGCCCAGATTGTCAGCGGCGGCCCATGTGATGGAGTAGGTCTGCAGGAGTATGACATTATCACTGAATTCAATGGCAACAAGATTGAGTCTTACCAGGATCTTGATAAATATAAGAATCAATGTAAGCCTGGCGATTCTGTTGAACTTACAGTTTACAGATATACTACCCAAAGTTATTTTAACGTTACTATAACATTGGGGCAAACATCTAACGGAGCTGTTTCCTAAATCTTTTTCATTATATTTAATCCCCTCACAAAAGTACTGCCGGAAAGCTAAAGAATTAGCTTTCCGGCAGTATCTGTTTATAGTGCTTTTTACATATGATATAGCTTATTACTTCTGATTTTTTAGAAAGAGCAAATTGGCTGCTCTATTATTTTTCCATATATAAACGAGTACATATATCTCATAAGTCGACGATAAAAATATTTTTAAATATCTTGCGCGGCGATGAACTATCAATCAATAAAAATCTGCCAGTAAATCATTGTATAAATAAAGGTAATTATTATACGTACCGGACTTATAAAATGAATATGTAGATTATATATGGCCTAATTTATCTGTTGCTGCGGTTTCTATTTATAACAAATTTCCTCTCCCGCACTGAAAGCTGTAAATTTGTTTTACAAAGATGTCTATAAAAAACAGCTTTTACTGCATTTAATTACAGTAAAAGCTGTTTATATATGGTCAATATATAATTACCTTACTTTTTTGCCGCCTATTATTACCATTTCTATATTCATATCATTGTCCATAACTAGTAAATCAGCGCGCTTGCCTTTAGCTATAGAGCCAATTTCATCCTGACAACCGATTACCCGTGCCGGATTAGCAGTTGCCGCCTTAACTGCAGTTTCAAAAGGAATGCCAAAAGATACGCAGTTCTTAACACACTGATATACGTTTGTCGTAGAGCCTGCTAATGCACCACCTGGAGTGCGTGCAGCACCATCAACAACTATAACCGGGCTTCCGCCAAGCTCATAATTGCCGTCCGGCATGCCGCTCGCTGACATGGCGTCAGAAATAAGGACAACCCTGTCATCGCCCAGTATTTTAAAGGTGGTACGTATTACGGCCGGGTGTATATGTACCCCGTCGCATATAAGCTCTGCTGTCGGTTTCATCTCTGAATCAAATACTGCGCCGACAACGCCCGGCTCACGGTGTGTATATCCAGTCATGGCATTATAAAGATGCGTCGCATGGCTCGCACCATTCTTATAAGCCTCTATTGCCGTATCATAATCTGACGACGTATGCGCTGTAGACAGTACATATTTGCCGCCGCTCATTTTCTTTATAAAATCAAGCGAGCCATCAAGTTCCGGTGCTAAATCTATCAGCTTTATCATTCCATTAGCACTCTTGTCCAGCTCTTCGACTTCTGCCGCTACTGGAGAATGCATTACATCCGGATCCTGAGCACCGCACTTTGATTTTGCAAAATATGGTCCTTCCATATTAATGCCAACTATCCTTGCGCCTTTAACACTGCCGGCATTGTCGCCGATGTTTTTCATTATAGCGTTAAGCTTGTCAATAGACAGTGACATTGTAGTAGCACAGAATGAAGTTATACCATGATCTGCAAGATATTCTGAAATAGTATTAAGTGCTTCAGGCGTACCGTCGCAAGCGTCGGAACCATTGCTTCCATGTATATGGATGTCTATAAGACCCGGTATTATTTTTTTGCCGGTAAGATCTATTTCATCATCACCAGAAAGATTTGCGCCGATATCCTCTATCTTATCTCCGGATATCTTTACATCCAGCTTTTCTAACTGAAACTTGTCGTTTAAAACGACCGCATTTTTAAGTAGCATATATATCCGCTCCCTTTATTTATTTTATAGCAATAAAGCGACAGAATTAATTTTGATTACTCCCACTCTACAGCTTATTTTTTACTATTATATCATCCTCAAAACCTTTTAACAAGTATAATGAGAGCCTATTTTAACATTTGTTGTATAGATTTTTAGCCTGTTTTTTTAGTATATATGCTTTTAATAAAACATACTTAGCGTAGAGCCAAAAAATATGATAAAATAGCATAAGCTTATAAAAACATCGAATTTCGGAGGATATATGTATAATATAAATATAATATGCATAGGCAAGTTAAAGGAAAAATATCTTGCAGAGGCATGTAAAGAGTATTCAAAAAGGCTTGGCGCCTATTGTTCTTTAAAAATAATTGAATTAGATGAATGCCGCATAACCGGAAGTCATGAAGCGGATATACAATCTGCTGTTAAAAGCGAAAGCGAAAAAATTATAAAAAAAATACCCTCATCGTCCTTTACCATTGGAATGTTTGTTGACGGAAAACAAATGGATTCCAAAGTCTTCGCCAATAAGTTAAGCGAAACAGCGCTCAATAAAAGCAGTACAATTAATTTTATAATAGGTGGGTCATACGGTCTGTCAGATGATGTCAGAAAAGTGTGCAATGAAACTATATCAATATCGCCCATGACTTTCCCTCATCAGCTATTTCGCATTATTTTACTTGAGCAGATATACCGTGCGTTTAATATATTAAACGGAGGCAGCTATCATAAATGATATTATTAAATGCTTAATTTGCTTTCCTGAGACGCCAAAGCCGTATTTAGATATAGCAAAAAGGTTCAATGAGGCAGTAAAAGCTGCTGATAGCGTGTAAATCAAATCAATTGGTAAAGCGTTCTAATAACATTCTTCCTTTAAAATTAGATTGGACGCCTATTTGAATATGGCTATTTTAAAAAGATATTATAATTTATATATTATAGTGCATTATTACTGAGACGATTTTGGTAGCATAATCTACGATAAGTCGTTTGCAGCGCAGTTTGTTTTGATTCTATTTTAGCATAAATTGATAATGATTTCTATAATGCTGCACGGTTAATTCAAATACAATTTTAATCTGTTTTTAGTTGGAAATGGTGAAAAGAGCAGTTAAAATTATAGATAGTTAATTACAAAGCGTGAACTGACTTACGGCACAGAGTTGTTATAGCTTGAAAATGTCGGGGCTATAAACTGTTTGAATAATGTTGACTTTATAAAACAAATTAAGGGGAATTTTTAAATTATATGCTTATTTAATCAAAATTTGAAATCGTCATTGCTTTATTATTCATACGTGTAATTGATAGGAATAATCTTATTTACACATAATGTTGATTAGCCACTTTTGAATTAGGACAAATATTATTTTGACATTAATAAAAATTGCCAAAGCATTAAGTGTTTTAAAACTTTTATGCTTTGGCCTTTTGTTTTTCGTATTAATCTAAAATGAGTTTTTCTGCAATTTTATAGCCATAAAATAATCGTTCAAGCATACTTTTTGTAAGCACCTTTCCGTCTAAGGTCACTTTTTCACACGAAAGCGCCTTGTCCTTTAATACAGCCATAGCACTATTAATTTCAATTTCTTTATTATTACACTCATATCCTAGCAATTCATTGGGGTGTATTTCAAATATATGGCACATATTAAATATAACATCAAGTCCTGGCTCTCTTCTTCCTTGCTCATACATTCCTATAGCGCTTGTAGACATACCTACTTTTTCTGCCAGCTCTGTCTGAGTCATGCCATGGGACACCCTGAGAGATTTAAGGCGTTTTCCAAATTTTATTTGAGCACTAGTGTTGTTAGTCATACAATCACCCCCCCTATATTTTATTACACTAATAGTGTTATATCAACGATACTTTTGTTTTGTGTACCATTATAGTCTCATTGAGTGAATTTAAATCACAGACGTTTTATTTTTTTGTCAGCTTTTGTTGAACTTGCCCACTATACGTGATATTATTACGTTAGGGCGCGAAATTAATAGAAATTTTCCACAATTGGTATATAAACTGATTGCGTATTTCGCGCTGTACAGATGCAAAAATGTTAGTTTCGTGCTTCTAAAATAACACTATTTGTGTGATTAATGGAGGTTAATTATGAATAAATTTTCTTTAAAAGAACTTGGAGCCCAGTATTTGCAGGAGTCTAACAATATCCGTGAAAGAATAAAAGTGCTTAAAGCTCAGCTTAATCTTTTACCAGATACTGAAAAGCAGGATTTACTTATAAGAATTAATTCCCTCTATTCTTCTGCAAGAGATGCCAGGGACATCGGAAATTATCTCTTTAATTATTATGGTGACACAAATGAGAAGAATTATTAGTCTTAATAATTTTGAGGACGATTCCTACTCACTAAAAAAATATTTTTTTGAGCTTGGAGGTGATAATAAAACTTTTATAAAATATCTCAAAAAGGCCATGCTTAAGGCCATCGACTGCGAGCTAAGCAGCCGTCAGGCTTTTGTTTTAAAAAAATATTATTTCGATAATCTATCGGTTACCGAAATATCAAATATTCTCGGTGTTAATAAGTCTACGGTTTCAAGAACATTAAAACGCTCGGTAGACATATTAAAAAAAGCCCTGAAATATGCTGCTTATGCATTAAGCCTTATTGAGAAAGAGTAATATAAACTGGCAGGACAAGAAAAAATCTTGTCCTGCCAGTTTTTTTCTACTTTTTATTTTTTAACAAAAACTCTCAATTTGTATACTCGTAATTACTTGTGACGCCTTATTTATTCTTTGTTTAGCACCGATACACATATGGAATTTTGATTTAAGTCATGTAATTTAAATTGGCTTTAATACATTAGAATATATAATTTGATTTGAGCATACGATGGACTATTAAGACATCTATCAGAAATATAACTCAAAAGTAGTTTTACATAAAACAAGGCAGGCTTACATTTTGAATTTTGCTGCATGGATAATTAAATGTCTAGATTTCACTGAGTGTAAATTAATATAGGAGGCAGTATTTTCCTCGAGTTAATTTATATTATCGTCATGGGTATTTAATATAAAAATTAAATCATTTTCGTTTGACATATATATACTTGTTTCGCCATTTTTCATCAAACTTTTCGCGGGTTCAGATCAGCAAGCATGTTTCGAATAACATTTTGTGATAAAAGCTCCGTTATATTTAAATGCTATTATCAGATGCCTGCGATGGATTCAATTATTTGCTTAATGTCAGCATTAATACAGATTGATTGCTTTTCAATGTCACGAGGGCAGATTGCTTCTCCGTAATTTATGCATGCGTAAACTGCGTTCGGATTTTCAGCTGTCATCTGCCAGAAAGGATACTTAATAATGACGGGGGTATTCATTCCCACGCCAAGTTCAATAAACAATATATTTAACCCCCTATGACGGCGTATAAAATCGTCATATCGATTTGCGGCGGCATACCAGCCGTCATCTTGGACAAAAGTCATATCGCTGCGCAGGTTCATTGCCATTGGTTCGCCGCATACGGGACATTTAGGAATGAGCCCTGTGGGAATTTTCATGTTCTTTTGCTCGGTAACCATCTGTTTGACTTGCTTTTCATTATCATACGTCTTATTGTGGCACGGCCGCGAGCATTGCCATAGGCCGTAGTCACCTTGTGTATAAAACAAGCGTTTTTTGTCAAAACCAGCTTTTTGAAAGCAATGGTCTACATTTGTAGTAATGACAAAATAATCCTTATCACATACCAGATTGTATAAATTCTGATAAACATTGCATGGAGTATCCATATATCGGTTGACCAATATATACCGGCTCCAATAGGCCCAGTATTCCTCCAGCGTATCATATGGGTAAAAGCCACCTGAGTACATATCATGGAATCCATACTTTTTGTGAAAATCAGAAAAATATTTATAAAACCTTTCTCCGTCATACGAAAATCCGGCTGAGGCAGAAAGGCCGGCTCCTGCTCCAATCAATACAGCGTCCGCTTTGCCGAGGACTTCATGCAGTTGTTCGGCTTTGATTTTTTCATCGGTTATTTTTGTCATTATCCGTTCACCTCTAAAAGTCTTTGATAAATTTTCATGTCCCTGTCTTTAAACACATCAAATATTACGCGAATGCCGCTGTGTGTATTCAAATATGATTTAACCGTCTCAACGGCGGTTTCAGCGGCCGGCTCATTTGGAAAGCAGAACTCTCCAGTAGAAATACAGCAAAAGGCAATGCTCCTGCATTCGTTTTCTTCTGCTAATTCTAAACATGAGCGATAACAGGAGGCCAGCAAATCGCAGTCCCGTTGGGTTACGCGGCCGGAAATGATTGGCCCCACTGTATGAATTATATATTTGCTTGGCAGATTAAAAGCCGGTGTAATTTTAGCTTTACCTGTAGGCTCATTGTGCCCCTGACGATTCATGATGTCGTCACATAAAATACGCAGCTGAACACCGCTTCTAGAATGCACAATGTTATCTATGCAGGAATGGAGCGGGATAAAGCACCCACGCAGCGCGCAGTTAGCGGCGTTTACAATTGCATCGGCCTTTAGGTCAGTAATATCTCCCTGCCATAGTATAATATTTGGATTTAATGGGACCGGAGAAAGAAAATCGCTGTCTACAATACCGCGCAAATTACTTTCCGCCTGTAAATATTCGTCCTGTATGCGAATGAAATCCCTGCTTATAGGCATAGGCATAGGCATACGCACATTCATCAGACTGCGCAGCATATTTTTTTGCTCTTGCTCATCTTCGGGTATTTTTATATCGGCATACTCAGGACGCTCTTTAAGAAGCTCCCGGATTAAATACAGCCGTCTTTTTGCCTGCGTCATCTATATTCCTCCAAAACAACAGCCCTATGAGGACAAACCTCCATGCAATTACCGCAATGCAAGCAGTGCTCTTTATGAATTGTAGCAGGTGTTAAAGTGAAATCAATGCAATTTTGCGGGCAAACCGCTTCGCAGACTCTGCAGTCTGTACATGCTGCCGTAATCGTATAGCACATATTGTAACCAGTGCTTCTGATTTTGTCATTGCCAAATTCAAATAAGAACCGCTCAATGGGCTTTTTGGAAAGGTCAAAGTATTCGCCTTTGCCATTGTATATCTTAAATACCGTAAGCGCTATTTGCGAGTTTTCAGTGGGGTAAATTTCATTCATATACGGATTTTTTTCAAACAGGCTTTTAAGAGGACCGTTTCCAATCTCTTTTGCTTTACCGCGAACCGACACTGCTACACGCGACAAGGTGTCAGCTCCTTTGATGCCTGTCAGCGATATATATCCGCGGTTTTTAAGACGGCTGTAAAATTCTTTACCCTTAGCGGTGAGAAAATACAGACCATTTTCATCAGCATCCATAATATCAATGGCGCAGGTTACTGGAAGCCCGTTATTATCGGCTGTTGCTGCAACCACCGTATGAATACTATTTGCAATAAAGCTAAGATAATCCATCATTGCCTCCAAATTAAGACAGGGCCGTCCTATGTGACGGCCCCGCCGGAGTGTTGTTGAGCCTATTTTGAAAAGAAGAATCCCGCACTCATATCAAGATAGTTTTCACCGCTGTAATTTGGATACTGCTTTTGCACAGCTGCTTTAAATTCGTCTGCGTTGCTGCATTCGTTTGCAATGGCTTTCAAATTTTTAAGATATGCAATCTTCGTATCCGCATCTTTCAAATCCTCGGGAGTATAATGAGAAGTCAGAATCAAATCATACCCTTTTTTGATATAATTGTTCAGCTCTGCAATCATGGCGTCGGCATGAGCGGCGCCGGCGACGATGGAATGGCAGTCATGACCGAGCATGTGAGTGTAAACGGCGTTAATCTCAGGAATTTCTATATCAAAGGCTTCAGCGGTCTGCTTGATGATAAAATCGATTCCTCCTATTGTAATTTTACCCTCGACAATTGTATTTGTAATTTTATGAACAGAGCTGTCAAAGCTTTTTCCAAAAGCATTTGTAAAATTGTCGATTAGAGCCTTGCCTCCGCCGCTCTCCGAATATTTTGCAGCGTTCTCTGTAGCGTATTTCGGAATATCCGGCATAAATGCGGCTCCCGCTCCATGATAAGCTACAAGCATTCCTGCAATATTTATTCCGTTTAAATATTCCGTTAGCTCCTGAATATTGTCAAAAAAGCAAGGCGATTCAATTATAACAGCTTTGCCGTTTTTTTCAATAATAAAGACCTCATCGTTAATAAAGTCGTTGGTCTTGTATGCATGCAGCTTTACTGCGCCAAAATCATAAATATTCATTTCTCCTTTTTCGAGTTTGACTGTTTTAAATGTATTTTTCAGCATATAAAAGTACCTCCGTTTAAATTTATCTTTTTAAATTATTCACTTACAACGCTTATTCTTTTTTGTATGTTTTCTCCATTTACTGCTTCATCAATCATAGCAATGGCATAATCTGCATAGCTAATAATGCTTTCACCCTTTGAATTCAGAGTTAATTCTTCACCTCCGAGGATATAGCTTCCTGTGCGACTGCCGTCTGCACGGAAATCCGCTGCAGGGCTTAAGTAAGTCCATTTTACATCGCTTCTTTGGCGGAGCTCGCCTAAAGCCTTAGCCATTGCTGAGGCAAGCGGCTTAAAAGCGTCGGGAAATTCTGCACCATCGGATAAACAGGCGGTGTGTTCCGAATTTGTGTACAGACTGCCGGCACCACCTACAACGAGCAGCCGTACATCTGTTCCAGAAAGAATATCGCACAGATGCTTAAGTGAAGTGCTGTGCTGCGAAAGACTGTCTGGCGTCCATGCGCCAAAGGCATCGATTACCACATCAAAGTCTTTCAGGTCGGCAGTGCGTAGATTAAACAAATCCTTTATTATCACGTTTGATGTTGCCGTCTGGTTATTTTCGCGTACAACGGCGGTCACATCCAGGCCTCTGTCTACGGCTTCCTTGACAATGAGTTTACCGGCTTTTCCATTTGCACAAACAACTGCTATTTTCATTTTTATTTCCTCCTAAATATCGATTGCTTTTGTTTTGGTAAAGCTTGGAGCGGCCGTTCTCCTGAGCTCTTGACCTTATTATATGCACATAAGTTTCTAATGTAAAGTAAGCACTTTTTTGTATTGTAGTTACCAAAAAGAAACTATTGAATGGTTACCAGTAGGAAACGATTGTATATTTATGCGGAATATAAGATTTTTTAACAGAAAAAATTTCTTAAAAAATTGATTAAAAATAGGGTGTATGGTATAATTAATATGTTAATTTCAAAAAGAAACTATTGCGCATGGAGGACATTGATGTGGCAGAAGAGAAATTGGTAAAGAAATTGCCGGCATGTCCGGTAGAAACAACATTAACCTTAATAGGGGACAAATGGAAAGTACTGATTCTGCGCGATTTATTTTCTGGAAAGAAGCGGTTTGGAGAGCTGAAGAAATCAGTAGGCGGCGTGTCGCAGAAAGTACTGACTGCACAGCTTCGTGATATGGAGAAAAACGGTCTTGTTAATAGAAAAGTGTATGCAGAAGTCCCGCCGAGAGTAGAGTATTCACTTTCAGAGCTTGGGCAAAGTTTGAAGCCGGTTGTTGATGCGATGAAGAACTGGGGAGAGGAATATAAGGCGTCACTGAAATAGCAGAACGCGTTATAAAGTGTAATTATTAAGCGGCAATCAAAAATCAGGCGTGTCGGCATAGGCTTATGAAAACTTCTGCTGCCATCAATATTTGCTGCAGCGATGCATAACCTATTAGCGTGTTACTTTATAAAGTGCATATATTGGTTTTAGTTTTTACCAACGTGCCATTTAGAAAATAGGAACAGTTTATTTGCTTAAAAAACAATTGTTATACAGGTTATGCATTTTTAACTTTCTATATCGGATACGGGAGAACCGCGTTTTAAGACAGCAGTCGAAAATATTATCAAATAAGATTTTTTAGGAGTACAAGGACGGCCTGGCCGTTTAAGAATAATAGATTCAATGCCCAACCTTTGTTAAACGTATAAAAGCAAAGTTTAAATCAGCAAGTTTTTTATTTCATAAGCGCTTCCGATTGAGGAAATGGCATAAATCCTTGACTTTTTCTCCCTATTACATTGCAGGCCTATTGAGATGAAGTAGACAACAAAAAACAGCAGATATCCTACAAATGGATACCTGCTGTTTTTTGTTTATAAGCATATAACCTTTATATACTTTTTAAAATAAATTTCGCAATTCATGCTATCTGGCAAAACCGTTTTATAACATCCAATTTCCACCGCTGTGAAATTTTCCAAATGCCTAAATTGGCATAGAAAAGTTTTTATGACTAATAAAATTAAAGAGAAATTTTTGAAGCGATAAAGTCGGCAAGAGCGTCAATGCTCATCCTTGTTTGCTGCATAGAGTCGCGCTCGCGCACCGTTACGCAGCCGTCTGTTTCAGACTCAAAATCGTAAGTGATGCAGAACGGCGTGCCTATTTCGTCCTGACGGCGGTAGCGCTTGCCTATCGAGCCGGCGTCGTCATATTCCACGTTGAATTTCTTGATAAGGCTGCGGTAAAGCGCCTCTGCCGGTTCGGACAGCTTCTTCGAAAGGGGTAATATTGCAGCCTTAACCGGCGCAACAGCAGGGTGCAGTCTGAGTACCGTGCGAACCTCTCCCTTTTCGTCCTCTTCTTCATCGTAAGCGTCGCAGAGCAGAGCAAGCAGTACACGCTCAACGCCCAATGACGGCTCAATTACATATGGAATATATTTTTCGTTAGTCTGTGGGTCAAAATACTCCAGCGATTTGCCTGAATGCTCAATATGCTGCTTTAAGTCGAAATCGGTTCTATCGGCAATACCCCATAGCTCGCCCCAGCCAAACGGGAATAAAAATTCAATATCAGTTGTGGCATTGGAATAATGCGACAGCTCTTCCTTTTCATGGTCGCGCAGCTTAAGATTTTCCTTTTTAAGGCCTAAATTAAGCAGCCAGTCTATGCAGTACTGACGCCAGTAACCAAACCATTCTATATCCGTTCCGGGCTTGCAGAAAAACTCCAATTCCATCTGCTCAAATTCGCGCACGCGGAAAATGAAGTTGCCGGGCGTTATCTCATTTCGGAAAGATTTACCTATCTGCCCCACGCCAAACGGAATTTTGCGGCGGCTGGTGCGCTGGATGTTTGCAAAGTTGACGAATATACCCTGCGCCGTTTCCGGGCGGAGATAAAGCTCGTTTTTGCTATCTTCAGTTACACCCTGAAATGTCTTAAACATAAGATTAAACTGCCTTATATCGGTAAAATTGCTTTTGCCGCAGTTGGGGCAGGGAATATTATGATCTTTTATATAATCCGCCATCTGCTCAAGGCTCCACCCAGCGGGATTTACGCCGCTGTCTTCAATAAGAGTGTCGGCGCGGTGACGGGTTTTGCACTCGCGACAGTCCATAAGCGGGTCGGTAAAGCCGCCTATATGTCCCGACGCCACCCACGTCTGCGGATTCATGAGTATTGCAGAATCAAGTCCTACATTATATTCGTTTTCGTGAACAAACTTCTGCCACCAGGCATTTTTTATATTATTCTTAAGCTCGACACCTAAAGGTCCAAAATCCCATGTGTTTGCCAAGCCGCCGTATATTTCAGAGCCGGGATATACATATCCGCGCGCCTTGCACAGCGCCACTATCTTGTCCATGGATTTGCTCTCGTTATTCATAAACAACCTCCCAGAGATATTTAGGCTATTATCTATAAATATAACATAACCTTGCGCTTTTTACAATATTTACTAAAGTGTCCCAGATTAAAAAATTTACTGCAAAGCCAAGTCCGGACTATAAGCCGGACTTGGAGCTATGACAGCTAAACGCTTTGCGTTTATACATTATGTTGAATTCTTTGTTAAATGAAACAGCGCTGATTTATACAACTAAAAGTGGTTTTGTATCTGTACGCTTAGCCGAGAGCGGCATATCGCCGAAACCGTTTTTGTCTAATATAGGAGAAAATGTTTAATTTAACAAGAAAAAACGCCGGCATTTAAGCCGGCGTATATTTTTTAGAATTGACTTACGCGTCAACCTTAGCCATGTGCTCAATGAGCTTAAGAACTTTGTTGGAATAACCCCACTCATTGTCATACCATGCAACGAGCTTTACAAAGTTAGGATTGAGCATTATACCAGCCTTGGCGTCGAATATAGATGTACGCGGGTCAGAATAGAAGTCTGATGATACGACATCCTCATCTGTGTAGCCCATGATGCCGGCCATTGTTGTCTCCGTAGCCTTTTTAACTGCAGCGCAGATTTCTTCATAGGTTGTAGCCTTCTCAAGACGAACCGTAAGGTCAACAACAGAAACGTCAAGAGTAGGAACCCTGAAAGACATACCGGTCAGTTTGCCGGCCAGCTGCGGGATAACAAGAGCGCAGGCCTTAGCAGCACCTGTAGAAGAAGGAATTATATTGCCGGCAGCAGCGCGTCCGCCTCTCCAGTCCTTAGCAGAAGGACCGTCAACTGTCTTCTGAGTAGCGGTTGTTGAGTGAACTGTAGTCATAAGACCCTCAACAATACCGAAATTGTCGTTTATAACCTTAGCAAGAGGAGCAAGGCAGTTTGTTGTGCAGGAAGCATTTGATACAACTGTCATGTCCTTTGTGTAGGTGTCAAGGTTAACACCGCATACAAAAGTCGGTGTGGTCTTGTCCTTTGCAGGAGCAGATATAACAACCTTCTTAGCGCCGGCCTTAAGATGACGCTCAGCGTCTGCCTGCTTTGTAAATACACCAGTTGACTCTACAACATAAGTTGCGCCAACCTCGCCCCAAGGAATATCTTCAGGATTGCGCTCTGCAAAAACAGATATCTTTCTGCCGTTTACAACGAGCTTTCCGTCTTCAGCGCTTACAGTGCCGTCGAACTTGCCATGTATGGTATCATACTTTACCATGTATACCATGTAGTCAAGGTCGATAAACGGATCGTTTATACCGACTATCTCAAAAACGTCAGGCTGTGCAACCGCTGCGCGGAAAACAAGCCTGCCTATACGGCCAAAGCCGTTGATGCCTACTTTTATCATTAACATCAGACCTCCATATTTTTATATAATCCTATTTTATACTCATATTTTCCATTTTGCAAGACCTTTGTTATATTATTAACGTTTTATATGCAAAGTTTGGCAATTAACACAAAAATACTTAATTGCCGCACAGTTTGGACACAATATCGCCGATAAACAATTAAAATAAGGTGATAAAATGAGAAATTATTTGTCAGACAATTCACAAATCGGCGAAAAAATTTTTATTCTTTCAAAATCACAGCTTACTAACGGCATTTGTAATCTATTTTACACAGAAAAAGAGGATATATGTAAAATAAAAAAATATGCATATTATATGCTAAGCACACTGCGCTACGCATCTATATTGGGAAATTCCTTAAGGCTTGAAAATTGCGATATAACCGCACTTTTTATAAGTCAAACTTCAGCGGCGGCATATATCGCAGGGCAAAAGGGAAAATCAGTGCTTATAGAGCCGCCGCGCAGCAGCTGTCCTGTAAGCTGCTGCCCTCAGCTTTTGGAGTATGCCGTTCTCATCCTTATATATTGTGGACTTATACAGAACGAAGAGAACGAAGCTGTAAATATCGGAATGAAAATAAGAAAATCAGCGGCTGAAATATATTGCAATTCTAGCATGCCCAATAAGGACAGCATGGAATATCTTATATTAAAAAAAGCCGCCGAGACTCACGGAGGAAGACTCATAGAATATGGTGACGGAGCGAAAAATAAAGCAATAATCTCATTCCCTTTAGGGCATACAGATAAAAATTTAAAAAATTATGATATGCTGTTTCCGGCAGATATAGTAACCGATAAATTTTCATCTGCGGCAGTAATATTAAGCCAGATTTGAATATAATGCCAACTAAAAGGATAATCATTGTCACTTTACTTTTAACGCATAATGAGGTATAATTTGCTAAATGTTTGTTTTTTTAGATTATAATATAACAAGGCGTTGGAGGTAAAATTAATGGGAATATTAAAAAAGGCGGCTGCCGCAATATTAGTCGCTTGTTTTGCCGTTGCTGCATTGACCAGTTGCCATGCGCAGAATGAAGAGGTACTGGACATAGCCGGTACAAAAATATCATCGTCATTTTATTTAGCGGCGCTTTTGTCGGCTGATTTGGAATTTCAGAACGAGGTAAGTTCTTCTTCATCGTCGGCATCAAGCAATTATAAAAGCCAGACGCTTGACGATAAACCGTATGAAACATGGGTTAAGGACACGGCGCTGTCTAATCTTAAAAAATATGTTTATTTAAAAGATGAACTCAGCAAGGCAAATGTTTCGTTTGATGATGAAACCAGAAGCAACGTAGAATATGCCACTAATTATTACTGGAATTATTACGGATATGAGAAAATCTGCAAGGATAACGGCATATCTGAGGACGATTTTTCTTTGAACATCTCTGTGAACTATATGTCCGACATGCTTTTTGATTATCTATATGGCGAAGGCGGAGAGAACGAGATAGACAAGGATGAGGTATTAAAGGCGCTTGATGAAAACTATATTTTAGCTGATGTTATAAACGAAGACGTAAGCTCTGCGAGTGACGATGAAAAAGCAGAGATAAAGTCGAAGCTTGAGGGATACAGAGACCGGCTTGCAGCGGGCGAATCTTGGGATACAATACTTGAGGAGTATAACGAGGAAAACGGTACATCCAGCACGTCTACTTCCAGCGCATCCGATGAAGAGGGACCAGAGGATAAGAATGCGGTTGTGTTTGGAAGCGAGAACACGAACAGCCCGTCAGATTATTTTGATGACCTGTCAACGGCGGAAATAGGCGTTCCGCAGGTGATGGAGCTTGACGATTATACCGTTTTAATACTCAGGAAAGACATAAATGCAGACGATTATTATTATGATACTTATGGCATAAATGCACGGTATATACTAAAGGGCGATGAATTTGAGTCGACTCTCGATACGGAGAGCGCCAAGCTTGAAGCAACTGAGCTTGTTAATCTCGATTATTACAGCCCCGATAAGCTCGTTTATGATAATTAATTTTGAAATTGGCAATTTAACAGCAATAAGTTTAAAAATAGTATAAGTTGATAGTTTTAATGGTAGGGCGGTACATATACCGCCCTTTTATTTTTATTGAAATTATCGTAAATCCGATATTTTATAAGATGAGCTTAAACCACAATATGAAAGCAAGTCTGAAAATTTTATAGGTGCAAAATTCAGGTTATCAATCAATATTTGATTTTGGACGTGTATTGGTTTATAATAAAAATATTATGATTACGTAAACTTTTTCTAAAGTCGGAGGTTCATTAATGCGGTTGCGACTGATATCTATAGCGCTGATAGTGGTATTGTGCATGGCTTTGCAGGGATGCAGGAATAATTCTGAAACGCCGGAGGACGTGCCGGGTAGTGAAGGCACAAGCACATCTGCAGAATTTTCCGGTGAGCTTTTTCTGCCATATACTCCCAGCGACTCGCTTAATCCATATACGGCTGAAACTAAGATAAACAGGGAGCTTTCTACTCTTTTATACGACTCTCTTATTGTGCTGGATGAAAATATGCAGCCGCAGTACCGACTTGCGGAATCAGTCGCTGTAGAAGGAGTAAACTGCGTAATAAAGCTTAAGGAAGCGACATTTTCAGACGGTACGAATGTAACGGCGGAGGATGTTACATCTTCTATAAAGGCGGCGTTGGCGTCGCCCTATAAATATAAGGACCAATTATCAAATGTCGCGTCATACAATGCGGCTGATTCAAAGACAGTAACCATAACGCTGCATACACCCGATGCATACTTTGCTTCAATGCTGGACTTTCCAATATATAAAATGAATACGGAAAATTTAAAAAATGAAGACAACAAAGCATTGCCGCCTACGGGTTCAGGCAGATATGTATACAGTTCGGACGGAGGAGAGGTTTCGCTGCTGGCTCGAAGCGGCTGGATAGGCGGAGAGGTATCGGTAGGGAAAATAACACTAATAGATGCTCCTGATAGCGATGCGCTGCAGCATAATATAGAGTCCTCAAGCATAAGCATGTACTATACCGACTTAAGCGACGAATCAGTGCCGGGCTGGTCGGAGAGCCTTATGAAATCGCCGCTTACGAATATGGTGTTTATAGGGGTTAATTCATCGCGTCAGACCCTGCAGTCTGCCAATATGCGCAAGGCTATAAGCAGTGCAGTGAACCGCCAGGCAATAGTAGAAGATGCTTTTTATTCATATGCGGAAGCCGCTACGGGCTTATATCATCCATATTTTTACGCTACTAAAGATGCGCAGCATATAAATACTGTTTCAGACGATGTAGTAGCGGCAGCTGAGTTCGCAGCAGCAGGATACAGCGAAAAAAATAACGACGGCTATTTTACCTTAAACGGCGAGGCTATTAAGCTGGAAGTGCTTGTAAATTCAGAGAACAGCTCAAGGATGTATGCAGCTGAGGCGGTAAAAAACAGCTTGAGACGAGCGGGTGTGCAGGCTGAAGTGGTTTCGGTATCGGCAGAGGAATACAATGCGAGAATAACATCAGGCAATTTTGATTTATATATAGGCGAGGTAAAGCTGCCAAAGAATTTTGACATGAGCGCGTTTTTCACAGACGGAGCGGCCGCATCCTATGGCATAGACGCCGCTTCGCCGACAAAAGCAAAATATGCTGAATATAAAGCGGGAACGGCTTCTGTTTCTGACTTTATAGCTGCGTTTGAGAGCGACATGCCGATTATACCGCTGGTTTACAGATGCGGACTTTTGTGCTATACTTCTTCTCTGCCTACTCAGCCTATCTCGACAATAAGCGATATTTACTATAATATTCAGGCTTATGCGAAATCGTAAAAGCATATATTAATACCAGATTATATATTTCGGGCATGATTGTGCTTATTACTTATTAAGAGGCAGTAAATTGCACAGTGTAAGCGATAATATAACGTTTGAAAGCTTATATATTTATCTAAAGCTGTTAAATCCTAATTGGCAGTGGTTGAATATTTGAGAAAAAGATAATATAATAAAAATGCAAAGATTTGCGAAATGTCGCGCCGAGCGCATACGGCTAAGAATATAACGGCAAAGGAAAATGTGCGCAGAAAAGGAGAATACTATGATAAAATATGAAAATCGTTTTGGCACGGTAAGCATCTCGAATGCTTTTTTTACAAAGTTAATAGGCCACGCGGTATCCTCCTGCTACGGTGTGTCGGGCATGGTGGCTAAGGGCCCTCAGCGGCTCCGCCAGCTGTTCAGCAAAAAGGAGAATGCTGAAAACGGTATAAAGGTTAAGGGCGACTTTAATTCTATTGTTGTGGAT
The DNA here is from genome assembly GCA_030842085.1 of Bacillota bacterium. Lineage (GTDB taxonomy): Bacteria > Bacillota > Clostridia > Oscillospirales > Acutalibacteraceae > Timburyella. Next base: position 37,024 of record JAUUSE010000006.1, read on the forward strand.
ATATATATTGTCGTTACGTACGGCGTAAATATAAACGCCATAGCAAAGAGCATAGTCAGCAAGGTAAAATATACAGTAGAGGATTCCACTGGAATTGTTGTGGAAAAGGTAATTGTGCATATCGACGGCATGAAGTCTGAATAAGCTTTAGCCGGTTAAATTTATTTTTTGTTTGCCGTTTGTACCGGCATGAGGAGGATATTGTGATAAACGGTTCTGCTTTGAGGGATGCAATTATATCCGGCGCAAATAATCTTACAAATAATAAAAAGAGAGTCGACGAGCTTAATGTGTTTCCAGTGCCGGACGGCGATACGGGAACAAATATGTCAATGACGATAAACGGCGCCGTAAGGGAATTGGCTAATACAAATGACGAGAGTGCGGGAAACATTGCCGAAATAACGGCTGCAGCGCTGCTCAGAAACGCAAGGGGAAACTCCGGCGTTATATTATCGTTGCTTTTCAGAGGCATAGCAAAAGCGCTAAAGGGTCATAACGAGATAGGCGGCCGTGATTTTGCGGCGGCGCTCAATAGCGGTGTGGATTCTGCATATAAAGCTGTAATGAAGCCGACGGAGGGCACTATCCTTACCGTCGCAAGGCTGGCCGGCGAAAAGGCGAGCGAGACGGCGGTAGAAACCGATGACATAAACGAAGTTTTTGACAACTTGATTTATGCGGCCAAAAACGCGCTGGACAGCACGCCGGAAATACTGCCGGTGCTGAAAAAGGCGGGCGTGGTAGACGCCGGCGGCCAGGGCTTTTTGTATATTTTAGAAGGCATGCAGTCGGTGTTAAAGAACGGCGTGATGATTGAAAGCCAGGATATGGATGCGCCGCAGGTCAGCCGCAGTGCAGCGGCGGAATCTGAAGCAGAGATTACCTTTACATACTGCACAGAGTTTATAGTTAAACGAAATCCCGAAGCGAAAAAAGAGCCGAAGCTGCTCAGGGCTTATCTTGAGACTATTGGAGATTCGGCGGTGTTCGTTGAGGATGAGCACATAATAAAAATTCATGTGCATACCGACCACCCCGGCAAGGTAATAGAAAAGGCGCTGGAGTATGGTCAGCTTGTAAATTTAAAAATAGACAATATGCGCGACCAGCACGAGCGCGCCAGACACGAGGCGGATAAGTCGGAGAAATCCAACGATGCGCGGCCGGCTGAGGCCGATGCTGAGGACATGCAGCCGGTGCCGCCGGCAAATAAATACGGCTTTGTGTGTGTTGCGGCGGGAGACGGACTAAAGCAGCTGTTTTTGGACCTTGGCGCCGACAAAGTTGTAACCGGCGGCCAGACGATGAATCCGAGCACCGACGATATATTGAAAGCAATAGAAGCAACGCCGGCGCAGACGGTGTTTGTGCTTCCTAACAATAAGAATATAATCATGGCGGCGGAGCAGGCGGTAAGCCTTGCAACGCGAGATGTAATAGTGCTTAATACTAAGACGATACCGATGGGACTTTCGGCTATGCTTGCCTTTGACGAGGGCGAGGATGTGGACATAAACGCCATGGCGATGGACAAGGCGGCGCAGAATATCGGCACGGGGCAGGTAACATATGCCGCAAGGGACAGCGAGTATGACGGTCACAGCATAAAGAAAGGCGAAATACTGGCTATGGAAGGCTCTAAGCTCATATTTACCGGCACGGACATGGCCAAAGCAGTGCTTCGTTTAACAAAAACGATATTTAAAAAGCACCATTCGTCAATAACGCTGATTTATGGAAGCGATACTACTGAGGAGCAGGCGGAAGAGATAAGCGCAATGCTCAGCCAGAAGTTCGGGGACAGTGCCGACGTCACAGTAGTAAACGGCGGTCAGCCGGTATATTACTATATAATCTGGACGGAATAGGCCGATTAAAGCTTCAATCGAATTATATTCTAATTTTAGGGCGTCGTTTTATGACCTGTTTGATTTTGTATGGCTATTTTAGTCGGCAGTCTTAATTCAGGTACATTTTTGCGGCGCTTTTGTATTAATGCTTAATTAATATTGCCGTTTAGAGTTAGAACATGAAGGAGTAATCATTTTGGAGCTCAAACTGAGAGAATGCACGCTTAAGGATATAAATATGCTACAGCAAATATCATGCCGGACATTTAAAGACGCGTTTGCCGATGCTAATTCTCCGCAGCAGCTTCAGGCATTTTTAGACAGCGCATATAATGCGGACAAGCTGCGCGCTGAATTATCGAATAAATACTCAAAGTTTATGTTTTTATATTGTGATGGTGAACTGGCGGGCTATTTTAAAATAAACGAGGCGCCGGCGCAAACTGATGTTTATGATGATATGTCGCTTGAAATAGAGCGAATATATATAAAAAGCGAATATCAGCGCATGGGCCTTGGCGGATATATTATAGACAAGGCAGCCGATACTGCACGTACACTCGCAAAGCAATATATTTGGCTTGGTGTTTGGGAGAATAATTTAAAGGCTATTTCGTTTTATGAAAAGCATGGATTTTATAAAATCGGCTCTCACTCGTTTTTTGTCGGCAGCGATGAACAGACGGATTATATCATGCGCAAGGATTTATAGCTTAAGACTTTATTAATTGCATGATACGTCGCACGTTAATAATTAATAGTTTAGGCTTCAGATTTACAGCAGTGGAAGCGGACTTTACAGAAATTATACGCAGCGGCAAAGCTGTGTACTCAGCTGCAAAATAATGTCAGCAGTTTTTATGCTTTTTAAAGACATGGTCATAAAAGGCTGGAGAGATTAAAATGCTTAATATTCACGACGCCATAACACGACTTAAATCTATAGGAGAAAAACGCGCTCAGTTGTTTTCAAAACTGGGCGTTAACACTATTTACGACCTTTTGACATTTTATCCTCGATACTATGATGATTTGACAAATCCCGCCAAGATAGGCGAGACATTGCCGGAGCAGAAATATTGCATAAAGGCGAAAATTACCGCGCCGGTGGCAGAGCACAGAATAAGAAAAAACATGGTAATATATAAAACAAAAGCGTCGGATGACAGCGGCAGCGTTAATATAACGATTTTTAATAATAAATATGCTGCGGCATCTCTGAAAATGGGAAGCGAGCACCTGTTTTACGGCAGGGTGACGGCTAATTTCCTGCAAAGAGAGATGTCGGCGCCGGAAGTGCTGCCGGTAAGCGAGCAAATTATACGACCCGTGTACAGACAAACGGACGGCATTTCATCAAGAATAATTGCTTATGCAGTAAAGCAGGCGCTAAGCGATGCTGAAATATATGAGTCATTGCCAGAAGATATAATTAAAAAGCACGGACTTGTCAATATAAAAGAAGCATATAAAAACATACATTTTCCGACCTCGCAAAGGGCACTGGACGACGCAAGATATCGCCTGATTTTTGAGGAGCTGCTGACAATGCAGCTTGGTATAAAGCTGCTGGGGCAGTCGAAATCCGAACTGAATGCACCGGTGGTAAAGATAGACTATACGCGTGAATTTTTCGATAAGCTTCCGTTTGAGCCTACATCCGCCCAGCGACGTGCCGCTGCAGAAGCAGTGGCAGATATGCAAACGGGCATACCAATGAAAAGGCTGCTTCAAGGCGACGTCGGCTCCGGCAAAACGGCCGCCGCCGCTGCCGTTTGCTATACCTGCATAAAAAACGGTATGCAGGCGGCGTTTATGGCTCCGACGGCCATATTATGCGAGCAGCATTATCGCTCGTTTCTTAAATTTTTCAGAGGAACAGGGGTAAAATCGGCGCTGCTGCTGGGCTCTACTACGGCTAAAGAGAAAAAAATAATATATGAGCAGCTTGCAACCGGCGAAATAGATTTTATAGTCGGCACCCATGCACTGCTTAACGATAATATTGTATTTAAAAACTTAGGCATAGTCATAACCGACGAACAGCACAGGTTCGGAGTAGAGCAGCGGGCCTCGCTTATATCAAAGGGACAAAATCCGCACTTGTATGTTATGTCGGCGACGCCTATACCGCGCACGCTCTCTTTGGCGATATACGGCGACTTAAAGGTATCGGTGCTGGACGAAATGCCGCCGGGACGAACAGAGATAAAAACCTACTGCATATCTTCAGCCATAAGAGAGCGTGCATATAACTATATAAAAAAGCATCTTGATAAGGGACTGCAAGCCTATATAATCTGTCCGCTGATTGAGCAGGGAGAGGACGAAACCCTTGTATCGGCGGAGGAGTATGCTGAAAAAATAAGGCGGACAAGCTTTAGAAATTACAGTGTCGGGCTTATGCATGGACGTCTGTCGGCGAAAGAGAAAGACGCGGTAATGGGTGCTTTTGCAAAAGGCGAGATACAGCTTTTGGTATCGACAACCGTTATAGAGGTGGGAGTAGATGTGCCAAATGCCGCCGTTATGCTAATAGAGAACGCTGAAAGATTTGGCCTGTCGCAGCTTCATCAGCTTCGCGGCAGAGTAGGGCGCGGAAAGGCGGCGTCCTGCTGCATTCTTGTAACGGATAATAACAGTGAAACGACAAAGCAGCGGATGAAAATAATGTGCAGCACATCCGACGGATTTGTAATAGCAAATGAGGATTTGAAGCTGCGCGGCCCCGGCGAATTTTTCGGCAATCGCCAGCACGGTCTGCCCAGCTTTAAAATTGCCGACATTATAAGAGATATAGATATACTCAAAACCGCGCAGCGGGAAGCGGAAGATATAATAAAACGTGATAATACACTCAGCGGTGCATCATATGTACAGCTTAAGTCAAATGTGGCGGCGTTGTTTGAGCAGGTAGGAATTGACGCTCTTAATTAAATCAGCATTACATAAGACTATATCAGATTTATAACAATTTATTGCTGCTCAAATGGGTTGTTGCCTTTGCGCTGAAAGTACCGTTTAGTCACAGCATCGCGGGCCCAGCCTAACTTCATTTCTGATAAATTTAGCCGCTGAGCCCGAGTGGAATAGCGTTAGCTGCCGCTTTGAAAGATTATATTATCATATTAGACTATATCGTGCAAACTGGTGCCGTTTTCAAAACAAAATATTGCAAAATAAAATAGTGGATGTCATTGCTTTCCGCCGTGATTTATGCGAATTTTTACGCCTTATTTTATGATTTCCCATCTATTATCAATGATAAAACTACGCCGCCTGCATTGCAGAAATAATTCTGAAAAGCAAGCGGCGTATATAGAAAGAGGTTGGTGGGATATCATGGAATTATATGGCTTTAAAAATAGCGGTTATCTGTCCATTTCCAGATAATAAAATTTATAATCATTCATGTCGAATATGGCTATGCGAAATCCATAATCGTTATCTTTATATGATTCTGCAAATTTTTCCGGGTCGTGGCTTTTGCCTTTCTTGTCGTATAAGGAATAATAACCGGCGCTCGTTTTAGGCATAGAAAGACGTTTGCTTTCAATGATTTTAAAAGCTTCAGGACGAGAAGCTATATCGCCGTAGCCGTAAAGAAGCGACTCAAGAAAATTATTCATTGGAAGCGGCTGCCATATTTTGCTGCCGTCTATTTCTTCGATAATACGGTTGCCGACATATTCATCAAACTCATATACTTCATATGCCTCGCCCTCTTGGAAATAGGAAACTGACTGCATCACACGGCTGGATACGGGCAGCTCTATGCCCAAGCGGTTGACTTTTAAACCGGGTATTTTTATAGCGATGCTGCACGACGTCAGAAGCGTTAAAGAAAGAAGCAATGAAGCAGATATCATTATAAATTTTTTCATTTTATCACCCTTTCGACAGCGCTGTATTGTTTTAAAACACATACGGCAAGATAAAGCACAGCATATTTTCCAATTTTATGCTTTGTTTAGATGTGCTTCTACAATGAGCAGCTTGGAAATATTAATCTGCTGTTATGTTTTGCGCCTGAATTTTTTCGGCCGATTTTTGGATAAAATGTGAAAGAATAGAAAAAGCAACGGATATAACGACGCCAAGCATAACAATGAAAAATGAAAGTATTACAATGCTGGGATGATTGAAATTAAAAATAAGAAGTACGACATTTGCAGCAAAAAACCAAGTTACGTCTATTGCCGATAATATTGCAATATTTCTAAGCCTTGTAGCATTTTTCATTGAATACAGCCTATCTTTTCCTATATCTGTAGCTGCTTTCCATGCAAATATTATCGCAATAAAAATTGGTATGGCGGTCGTCAATATGAGAAGCGGCCATATAAAGAACAACTTACTTTCTGAGCCAAAATTCAGAAGCAGTTGTCCAAAGCTTTTGACGTCCGACAGGTCATCCAAAAGCAATAATGAAAGACCAACGGTTATACGGACAAAAAAGGAATATACAGCAATGGTGCAGGCTGCAACAAGCGCTATTATAAATTTCAGCCATAATGATAAATTTTTCTGAGACATAATAATACCTCCAATTTTTACTTTTTATTTTTGTGATATTTCTATAAGCTTATCCTTTAAATGCTGCGGGTATAAGGGAGTGAAGGGGGGCTTTTCTGTATATGCCCAAACCGGCTCATAAACATTTTTGCTAATGCTTTTGAGTTCTTCCCTATGCATTTTTAAAATAATACAGTCGTCCAAATATGAAATAAAATATTTTTCAATATGGCCGCCGGCATTTATTGTGCAAAATTTGCTCATGGCTTGGATATAAATATTCAGCTCCTCCATAGCCTTTCTTTTTGCGGCGTCTTCATAGCTTTCGCCGGACTTAACATCACCACCGGGAACAACCCAACGCTCTTTGCCATTAAATCTGCGCCTAATAAGCAATACCCTTTTTTGTGCTTCACAATAAAGTATTATTCCGGTCCTGTTTCTCATAAGCCTCACTCTTATAAGCCTTTTTATACTTTTGCTGTGATAAATATTTTCAGCAAAGCAAAAATAAAATCTTATTATTTTAACGCTGCGCCTACTTGGATGTTATTGGTATTATATCATGCATATAAATGAAATGCAATATATTTTTATCGAAAAACAATAAAAACATCGCAAAAAACAATATATGACGCATGATGTGCAAAAATGTGAAGCTGCTCAAATGCCATAAAATCACCTTTATTTGGCGGCTGCAGCAACGACTTTTTGCTAAGATTATAAAATATGTTGTATAATTAGTCATAAAGCAAATTTATTGCAGAAATATCATCAGGGGATATACTTTTACAGCGCCGGGGCTAAAAGAATCTACGCAGATATATGCGTCGCCGGCTTATACAAGGCGTCGGAGCAATTGTGGATTAATCGGATGAAAATTGCGGTAATGGCATTGACAGTATAGAAAAATGATAAAGCCTCAGCGCATCCTTTGCCGATGTGCCGACTATTATATTTCGACGTCATGCGTATTGTATATACACTTATTGTGCATATTAAAACGGTTTGCTGCAGAGATGAAAATTAAGAGTGCTTTATCAAGCTGTGGCCCTTCACACAAATAGGTGATAAAGTGTTTTTGAGCGAAGAGAAAAATGGCAGAGCATGTAAAATTTCAAATGCAGCGCTATATGGCGGTTAAGCAATTTTAAATAAGAATTTTTTAAAGCGAGGACAATGTAAGGAATGAATAAAACCGAAATGCTGAATAAGTTTTCTACAAATGACGAGGAGCGCCTGCTGCTTGCGCGGCTGCTTGACAAGCTGACGCTTGCCGACATGCGGGACATACCAGCATATACAGGCTTTTTGTCGCCTAAAGAGCAGGTGCTGTCAGAAATGCTGATTAACGCCTGCAAGGTGCATAAATATATATTTTACGGCGGCTATGACGGGGCTGAGCGTAATATCTGCGTATTTTTGCCGCAGTGGCAGGAGTCGCAGGACTGGATAAGCTCGGAATATTGTCCGCTGCGCGTTTTGCGATGCTTTTGGCCGAAAGAAATTGAGCTTACGCACAGGGACTTTTTGGGGGCCGTGCTTAGTCTCGGCATTGACCGCGAAAAAATTGGGGATATACTTGTAAGCGGCGATAAGTGCGATATAATAATGCTTGAGGATGTAGCGGAATATCTGCAATATAATCTTTTAAAGGTTGGCCGGGCGCATATTAAATCTGAGGAAATTTCATCCGACAGCTTGTGCCTGCCGCAAAAACGCACTAAAATAGTAAAGGATACCGTAAATTCGCTGCGGCTTGACGCAGTAGCGGCGTCTGGCTTTTCGCTCGCAAGGGCAAAAGCCGCCCAATTAATTTTATCCGGGCGCGTACAGCTTAATCATTTAGAGTGCATAAAACCCGACCGCACAGTATCGGCTGGAGATGTAATATCATGCAAAGGCTATGGTAAATTTATATTAAAGCAGGAGGCTGGAACGTCGAAAAAGGGCCGTATAATTATTGAGATAGAAAGATATATTTAAAACACAGCGCAGAAAATTAGCGGCCAGGGTAAGCGTGATATCAATTCAGCGCTGCAAATTATGAGAGTTTGGCTATAAGTTATTTGGAGAATACTATGATAATAAGCGCAAGCCGGCGGACAGATATACCGGCATATTATTCCGACTGGTTTTTTAATAGAATAAAAGAAAAATATGTATTAGTAAGAAATCCAATGAATATGCGCAAAATAAGCAGAATAAGCCTATTAAGAGATGTCTGCGACGGCATAGTCTTCTGGACGAAAAACCCGCTGCCAATGATCAGCAGACTGGATGAGATAAGCGAGTATCCATATTATTTTCAGTTTACATTAAACGCATATGGAAAAGATATTGAAAGACGTCTGCCGTCAAAAAGAGAGGTTTTAATACCTGCGTTTATAAAGCTTGCCGACATGATAGGAAAAGAGCGAGTTGTCTGGCGGTACGACCCGATTTTATTTAATGAAAAATATACATCAGACTATCATATCAAATATTTTGAAATGCTTGTGCAAAGGCTTTGCGGACATACTGAAAAGTGCATTGTCAGTTTTCTTGACAATTACCGCAGCATAAATAAGAACATGAAGGCTTTAAACGTGTCGGATATTTCAGATAGTGAAAAGTATGGGCTCATAGGCAGGATGGCGCAAACGGCTAAAAGGTACGGGATTTATATTGAAACTTGCGCCGAGGCTGCTGATTTTACAGATTTGGGCGTGGGCAAATCAAGCTGCATTGACGCTGAAAGGCTTGGAAAAATCGGCGGAGTTAGTCTGAAATCTCAAAAGGATAAAAATCAGCGCAAGGAGTGCGGATGTGCAGAGAGCATAGATATAGGAACATACAGCACATGCCGAAACGGGTGCATGTATTGCTATGCAAATCACAGTGATAGGCTTATTTGCAGCAACGTAAAGCGGTATGATGCTCTGTCTCCGCTGCTGTGCGGAGAGATTGGCGCAGACGATGTCGTCAGCGAGCGCAGCGTTAAGTCGTTAATAGATGGTCAGGCAAGTTTTTTTGAAAAATAAAAGAGCATGGCGGGGTATCTTGTTAAATACCTTACCATGCTCTTTTTGTCCGCTTAAATATACGATATCATCGTAATTTATTTTCCCGTGGCAAACTTACAGAATGAGGACATGCAGCACTCGCCGCATTTTGGAGTGCGTGCGGTGCATACTTTCCTGCCATGCCATACAATTTGGTGGCAAAATGTACCCGACCGCGATAAATCGAGCAGCTTACGCAGCTTCATTTCCACCTTATACGGGTCTTTTGTGTCAACGAGGCCCAGTCGGTTGGTTATGCGTATAAGATGTGTGTCGGTAACGACCGACGGCTGGCCAAATACATCGCCTAAAATAAGGTTTGCAGTTTTTCTGCCAATGCCGGGCAGCTTAAGCAAATCATCCATATTATCCGGCACCTTGCCGCCAAAGTCGCTAAGTATCATACGCGCCATCATTACTATGTCCCGCGATTTTGTTTTATACAGTCCGCAGGATTTGATTATTTCGCCGACGTCGTCAATATCGGCAGAGGCAAAGTCTTCAACCGTCTTATATTTTGAGAAAAGCACCGGCGTTACTAAATTAACCCTCGCATCGGTACACTGTGCCGAAAGGCGCGTAGCAATAAGCAGCTGCAGCGGGTCCTCGCTTCTAAGGGAGCAGGCGGCCTCGGGATATTCCCTGTCCATTGCGTCCATTGCAAGCTTAGCGCGTTCTTTATTAGTCATATATATCACCTCAAATATGTGTTGCATCATCAAAAGCTATGATATAATATATAATAATTTGATAAAGCCGTAAAAGCTGAGTGTGTAAAAAACGGCTTTGCTTTTTGTAATATTATAATACATATGGGGGAAATATGGTAACTATTTTTTTGTCTGACTTAGACGGGACCTTGCTTGACAGCAGCGGCAAAGTATCCGCTGCATCGGCTGATATTTTAAACAAGGCTATAAGCGGTCAAAAACTTTTTTCAGTGGCTACGGCCCGTTCCTACGACACGGCGGCGGAGATTATGAAAAATATACACACAAATGCTCCCGCGGTGCTTTTAAACGGCGCGCTTATCTGCGATTTGAAATCTGGCCAGATTTACCACTACAGCGCTATTAGCTCAGAGACGGCGAGCCGGGTTTTCAGCATATTTAAAGAGCACGGCCGCACACCTTTCTGCTATTTTTTAAAGAGTGAAGAGGACGCCGCATCAGTAACGCTTGAGTATATTTCTCCGGCTACGCCCTTTGATAAGGAGTTTATTGACGAGTGCGAAAATATAGGCAGCAGCATAGAAAGAGTGGACGAATTTGATTTTGAAAAACCTGCGCTGTATTTTACCGCCATGGATACTGAAAGAATAGTAATGCCTATTTATAAAATGGTAAAAGAGCTGCCTGGCTGTGATGTGACGCTCTATAGGGACACATATCATGAGGGATATTGGTTTTTAGATATTTTTGCGGCGGGTACGTCAAAAGCCAATGGCGCTCTGCTGGCTAAAAAGATTGCCGGCGCCGACATAATGACGGCTTTTGGCGACAACCTAAACGACATCTCGATGCTTAACGCAGCCGACTGCGCTGTCGCCGTGTCAAACGCGGTGGATGATACCAAGAAAATATGCGATAAAATCATAGGCGGCAATGACGACGATGCGGTGGCAAAATATATTCTTGATTATACTGTATAAGGCTATTTAAAGCTTTAGGTGATGTTTTATAGACATATTTAAAAGACAGAATTTATGCATCAGCGACGGAAGTTTACAAAAGAATTATAACTAAACTTAATCATTACATGCTGGAGCATTTGCTTATTTAATAATTGATTTTTTAAAACACCTTTTAACATCTTCACAAAAATAAAGCCGGTGATTTTAACGGCGACTTAAGGCGTAAAAAAGTTCCCGGTTCTACTGGGGAAAAGATGGATAATCGGCAATAAAAAGGCGAGCTTAATGCGAGCCAAAAAAGAAATAATTATTCTAAAATTAGAACAGCAATAAGAAATACTATTTGAGTTGTTTACAGGCAGCGGTGCATGGGATGCAATAATATAATTTAGCGCCTGTTTTAGGGTTAAGCCGGTAATAGCCTCTAAAAATGGGACTGTTTAAGGCCGCCGGGTGACCCGGCGGCCTTAACTATAGGCAAATTTATAAAGCTATAAACAGCTTTTAATGCAATAAAGATGAAATCGAGTGAAAGAGCAGCAAAATACCAACAGCACCAAAAACAGCGGGAAGAAGTATGTTTGAAAATTTAGTTATATATCTTTTTATAAAGCTGTAAAATTTATCGAACTTACTTTTTGCTTTAATATAAACGAAAAAGAGAATAATAAGCGGAAGAGTGTATATAAAATTATACAGCAATAGAATAATTGTTAACTCGATAAAGGAAAGCTGATAATTAAACAAAATTGCCATAAAAGCAAAATATGGCAGTGCGGTTGCAAGTTCAGATATAGTAGCTGCGGTGCCTAAAGCTATCAGCGCCGGCGGCGATACCGACTTTATTTTGCTTTTTATTTCTGCTTCGTCGCTGTCACTCTCTGCAACATTGAGTGTTTTTATCTGTTTTTTCAGCTGCTTTATTTTACTATTTTGCACAATATAGAAAGCCGATATAAGAAAAATGATACCTATTATAAGCTCGACTGTGAATATGGCTTTGCCGTAGCTGTCAAGCAGTTTGTTAAATATATTGCCGATAACCGTAATGAGACCGAAGTATGCTAAAAATCCTCCTATAAGATTTATAATGCCGGTTGGCAATATAAAAAACCAGATATGTCGCGGCTTTTTAACCATTCCTTGAAGTACAAACTGCTGTGTGATTGCTATTGGGTTAAGACTGTCCGCTGCGCTTGTAAGAATTGTCGGAATTAAAAGCTCAAGCATATAATCTCCTCCTTAAAAAACAAAAAGCCTGGGAGTATTAGTACTCCCAGGCTTTTATCCTTCCGTGTACGCTGATAGTTTAACAGCGCGCTTTCTCTCGGTCCAGACTAATATTGCTATTACGGAACCCTAGAAAGCTAAATAAGTATTTACTTTGCCATCTGATTTTATCAAAAGCAAAAAGCGTTGTCAATATATTAAGAATTATAATAAATGATTAATATTTGCACAAGATGTATTTAACAGACTGAACAGATGAAAGCTTTGCGCGTATATTGTAAATGTTTTCCTCTGTTATAGCTGATTTATCTATTATATAAGCGCTTATCTTATTGATAAATATAAAGAAATAGCTGGATGTTTCTATCACTTTAGTAACAGCGAGGTATGAAACGACGCCTTCATCGCTTATAAGGCCGTTCGCTCCAGATATAAGTATCTCGTTGTCTTTGAATGTAAATTCGGTCTTCATATTTCGCAGCTGCTGCTGTGACTTGTACATTATTATCGGAAGACCGAAATATATATACAGCCACATAAACGCGGCCAAAGCTAATAAAATTAGAAGCCATATGCATTCTGAAGCTGGGACGCCAATTAAAATTAATCCGATTGTAGCAGCAAGCAATAAAAGCCACACGGCTGCAAATGCAATCAGGCATTTTTTTGGATTAAATCGCCTAAATGTACTTGCCCGTGCAAAGGCTTTAAAAGCCGCAAGACTGGTGTCAGATGTGACTTTAATCTCCATCGTGATTGCCTCCTTCACATGTCTTCGACATTATTTTACATTATTTTTTCCGCTTTATCAAGCCGTGGACTTATATAGTGCATGTAAAAACAAATTTAAAAAATTATTGTGAAAATACTTGACAAATAAAAAATATCTGATATTATATAATCAAAATCAATCAATTTCAATCAAATTAAATCATTTTAGCGCAAGGCGGGTTGTGAGATGCTCACAGAAGAAAGATACAGCAGGATATTGGAATGCTTAAAAGAACACAAGACGGTTTCGGTAGCCGAGCTTGTTGAGCAGCTTGGCGCGTCAGAGGCGACGATAAGGAGGGATTTAAACTCCCTTGCGTCGATGAGTAAGATTAAAAAGGTGCGCGGCGGGGCTACGGTTATAAGCGATAATTTTGATTTCAGCGAGCATCCGGTAGAGGCAAAGGAAAAAATGTTTGCCGACGAAAAGGACGCTATAGCGAAATATGCCGCCGAGACAATAAGAAAAGATGATTTTATATATATTGACGCCGGCACAACCACTGAAAAAATGATTGATTATATAAAGCAGACGAACGCCACCTTTGTAACTAACGGCGTCTCACACGCTAAAAAGCTTGCAAGGAAAAATCTCAAGGTGTATGTAATAGGCGGGCGCTTTAAGGCGTCGACCGAAGCAATTGTCGGCGCAGAGGGCGTGGAGTCGTTGAAAAAATTCAACTTTACAAAGTGCTATATGGGCACAAACGGCATATCCATTTCAAACGGGCTGACAACTCCTGATGCGGAGGAAGCTGTTGTAAAAAAGTATGCTATAGAGCGAAGCTACATTTCATATGTTTTGGCGGACCACTCAAAATTTAATAAAGTGACGTCCGTTACATTTGCACCAATAGACAAATCGGTAATTATCACTGATTATCTCCCAGATAAAAACTTTCTTGAAAAATGCATAATAAAGGAGGTAGTTAAATGATTTACACAGTTACATTTAATCCCGCTATTGATTATGTCATGAAGCTCGATGATTTAAAAATCGGCGAAGTAAATCGCTCGATTGGTGAGGAGATTTACGTTGGAGGCAAAGGAATAAACGTCTCCATCGTATTAAACGAACTTGGTGTAAAATCAAGGGCTTTGGGCTTTTGCGCAGGCTTTACCGGTGCGGCGATTGAAAAGGGCATTAAATCTATGGGCATAGAGTCCGACTTTGTGCATCTTGAAAGCGGGAATTCGAGAATTAATGTCAAAATCAGGGCAGAGGACGAAACTGAGCTTAACGGTCAAGGCCCGCAAATAAGCCGCGAGGCGATAATAAGCCTGCTGGAACGACTCGACATGATGAAAGAAGGAGACACGCTTGTACTTGCCGGCAGCATTCCGAATACTCTGCCGGAGAACATATATGAATTGATTTTGGAAAGGCTCAGCGGCAAAAGAATAAGATTTGTCGTCGACGCCACGAAAGATTTACTGCTAAATGTTCTGAAATTCAAGCCGTTTCTTATTAAACCGAATAATTTTGAGCTTGGCGAAATGTTTAACACCACTTTAAAAACTAACGATGAAATCATAAGCTGCGCCAAGGAACTGCAAAGCCGCGGGGCCGAAAATGTGCTCGTATCAATGGCGGGTGACGGTGCAATTTTAGCAGATGCAAATGGAGAAGTGCATGTAATAGGAGCACCTGATGGAAAAGTGATAAACTCCGTCGGAGCCGGCGATTCTATGGTAGCAGGGTTTATCGCCGGATATATGGAAAAAGGAGATTATGCTTATGCGCTGCATCTCGGCACTGCTGCCGGAAGCGCCACTGCTTTTTCCATGGAGCTTGCAAAAAGAGATGAAATATACAGACTGCTTAGAACAATACAGTCGGGCAAAGAATAGAAAGGAGAGTTAGGTTATGCGTATTACAGATTTACTAAAAAAAGAGAGTATTGAGCTTAACGCTGCAGTGTCGTCAAAGTCGGAGGCGATTGAAAAGCTCATAGGGCTTCAGATAAACGGCGGCTGCATAAGCGACGGCGAAAAGTACAAAAAGGATATACTTGCCAGAGAAGCGTCGGCTTCAACGGCGGTCGGCGACGGAATAGCTATTCCGCACGCAAAGAGCGACGGGGTAAAAGAACCAAGCCTTGCTGCAATAACCGTCCCTGGCGGAGTTGACTACGGCGCCCTTGACGGCAATCCGTCAAACCTTTTGTTTATGATAGCAGCACCGAACGACGGCGACGTACATCTTGAGGTGCTTTCGCGGCTTATGACAATTTTAATGGATGCAGATTTCAGGCAGAAGCTGCTCAGCGCAAAAACAAAAGAGGATTTTCTTGCTGTTATCGACGCCAAAGAAAATGAAAGATATCCCGATGAGGCAAAGGCGGAAGAAAAAGCAAAGACGGGCTACAGAATTTTGGCGGTTACCGCTTGCCCAACGGGCATCGCGCATACATACATGGCGGCCGAGGCGCTGGAGAGAGCCGCAGAGAAGCTCGGATATTCCATAAAGGTAGAAACAAACGGCTCCGGCGGCGCTAAAAATGTGCTTACCAAAGAAGAAATTGAAGCGGCCGATGGTATAATTATAGCGGCCGATAAGTCAGTAGATATGGCGAGATTTGACGGCAAAAGGTTGATAAGCACAAAGGTGTCCGACGGTATAAAGAAGCCGGAGGAGCTTATTCAGAAAATCATAAACGGCGATGCTGGAATATATAAGCACAGCGGTGAAATAGCAAAATCGGAAAGTAGTGAAAAAGAAAGCTTCGGCCGTCAGATTTATAAGCACCTGATGAACGGCGTATCAAATATGCTTCCATTTGTCGTCGCCGGCGGAATATTTATTGCGATAGCATTTCTAATCGACACAATAGCCGGTGCGCCGCAGGACGCAAACTTTGGCACCAATACTCCTGCCGCAGCATTCTTTAAAACAATAGGTGGCTATGCTTTCAATTTCATGATACCAATTTTGGCAGGCTATATAGGCAAGAGCATTGCCGACCGTCCCGGATTGCTTGTCGGATTTGTAGGCGGCTACCTCGCGACAACCGGCTCGACATTTACCGCCATAACCGGCGACATACCATCCGGATTTTTGGGTGCGTTGTTTGCAGGCTTTGTCGGCGGATATCTCATGCTGGGGCTGGAAAAGCTCTGCGACAAAATGCCGAAATCGCTTGAGGGAATAAAGCCGGTGCTGATTTATCCTTTGGTCGGACTGGGACTTATAGCGGTAATCATGTGTGCTGTTAACCCAATTATGGGAATGATAAACACAGGACTTACCAATCTGCTTAACTCAATGGGCAGCTCAAGCAAGGTAATACTTGGCTGCGTACTTGGCGGAATGATGGCGATAGACATGGGCGGCCCGTTTAATAAAGCCGCATATGTTTTCGGCACAGCGGCGATTGCATCGGGCAACTATGATATAATGGCGGCGGTTATGGTCGGCGGTATGGTTCCTCCTATAGCAATAGCGCTTGCAGCCACCTTTATGAAGAAAAAGTTTACAAAGGCAGAGCGCAAGAGTGCACCCGTAAACTATATAATGGGACTCAGCTTTATAACAGAGGGCGCTATTCCATACGCTGCGGCCGACCCGCTGAGGGTAATACCTTCCTGCGTTGTTGGGTCTGCGGTAGCCGGCGGACTGTCTATGCTGTTTAATTGTACGCTTATGGCTCCGCACGGCGGTATATTCGTCTTCGCTGTGGTAGGCAACTGGCCGCTTTATATAGTCTCGCTGGTCGCCGGCTCAATAGTCGGAGCTGTTATGCTGGGACTGCTTAAGAAAAAGGTCGAGGAATAATTTTACAGGAGGATATAATTATGGTATCTAAGACAATTACGCTCACAAACGCCCAGGGCTTTCATATGCGCCCGGCAGGCGTGTTTGCAAACGCAATGGCAAAATATAAAAGCGATATAACTATTAAGTTTAACGGAAATGACGTAAACGGCAAAAGCTTGATGAATATTATAGCCGCCTGCATAAAATGCGGCTCGACCATAGAGCTGGTATGCAATGGTGAGGACGAAAACGACGCACTGCAGGCGGCGGTGGAGCTTATCGAAAGCGGGCTTGGCGAATAAAAGCAAAATTTGCCCTATGGATTTTTCCTTAGGGCAAATTTATTAAAGGAGGAATACGGATGAAAGGTATCGCAACTTCTGAAGGGTATGGAATAGGCAGAGTGTTAGTTGTAAAAGAGCCTAATCTTGAATTCACACCTAAAACCGACTGCAACGCAGAGCAGGAGTTAAAAAGATATAGAAGCGCCGTCGAAAAATTCTGCATAAAAACGGAAAAGGCGGCAGAGCGTGTAAAATTGGCTGCATCTGAAAAGGAGGCTGAAATAATACTCGGACATATACTCATGATAAAAGACCCGTATATGAACGGTGAGATTGAGAAACTTATAGAGGGCGGTCAATGCGCTGAAAGCGCGCTTTCATCTGTTTGCGATATGTTTGCGATGGTGTTTTCCTCAACCGACGACGAACTAACAAGGCAGCGCGCCTCGGATGTAAACGACATAAAAAATGATATATTGTCAATCCTACTTTGCGCCGAAGAGCAGGATATTTTTGACGCACCGGAAAATACGGTGCTTGTGGCAAAGGATTTGACACCGTCAATGACGGCGCGCATAAACAAGGCAAACATCGCCGGAATTATAACCGAGACAGGCGGAAAAACCTCGCATTCGGCAATTCTTGCAAGAGCGATGGAAATACCGGCGGTGCACAGCGTGCCGGAGGCCGCCGAAAAGCTGAAAAACGGAGAAACCGTTATAGTCGACGGCAATGACGGCATAGTGATTGAAAATCCCACTCAAAAGCAAATAGATGAATACACCAAATTGCGCGCGGACTTTATAGAATATCGCAAAGCGCTGTCAAAATATATAGGCAGGGAAACAAAGACAGCCGACGGCATAAAGGTCGAGCTTGCCGTAAATATCGGAAAGCCGGACGAGGCAAACAAGGCGATTGAATGCGACGGCGAGGGAATAGGCCTGTTTAGAACAGAGTTTTTGTTTATGGACAGAAGTACTCCGCCAAACGAAGATGAACAGTTTGAGGCATATAAAAAGTCCGCGCTGATAATGAAAAACAAGCCGGTCATTATAAGGACCTTGGACGTCGGCGGCGATAAGGGCATATCATATCTTAAAATGCCGAAAGAGGAAAATCCGTTTTTGGGCTTTCGAGCTATTCGCTACTGCCTGAAGAATGAAGATATGTATAAGACTCAGCTTCGAGCGCTTTTAAGGGCGAGTGCATACGGAGACATACGAATCATGCTCCCGTTTGTCACATGTGTGGATGAAATTAGAACCGTGCGGAAACTTATTAAAGAAATAATGTCAGATTTGAGCCAAGAAGGCATAGCTTATAGAGATGACATAAAAGTAGGCGTAATGATAGAAACGGCGGCAGCGTGTATGATTGCCGACATTTTAGCAAAAGAATCCGACTTTTTCAGCATAGGGACGAACGACCTCACCCAGTATATAATGTCGGTCGACCGCGGCAACGCCGATGCGGCATATTTGTACTCGGCGTATAATCCTGCGGTGCTGCGTGCAATAAAGCATATAATTACATGTGCAAAGCAAGCGGGAATACCTGTTGGAATGTGCGGCGAGGCCGCAGCAGACAAAAAACTTATCCCACTGCTTATTTCCTTTGGCCTTGATGAATACAGCGTCAGCTCTGCTTCTGTGCTCAGCACCAGAAAAACAATTTCTGAGTGGTCAAAGAGCGAGGCGGATGCCTTAGCCGAAAAAGTTATGAAGCTTGAGACGGTGGAAGAAGTGGAACAGTTTTTAAGTGAGAGTCTAAAATAAAATATTGCAGCAACTGAAAGCCGCGCAAATTCACCTGCGCGGCTTTCAGCTTTTATTAAAAATTCTATTAACATCAAAATACAATTAACATGGAGATTTTGAAAATTATCTTTTATCTTAAAGAGAAAAGAGTGTGAAAGTAGTCTGTATTAAAATTAAGCCTAGTATCGAAAGACAGCAAAAAGATATTTTGCCGTATCAATGTAAACCCGTAAAATCCTTACTCTTATTAATGATATGGATAACTTCGCGTGCACAAAAATAAAAAGCTGAGTCTGAACGAGACCCCGCGTATAGGCTCAGCCTGATGGGAAGCATTGACAAAAAAGATACCCGACGTTGTAAATAGAAAAGCAACTGCGAGTCCAGTGAAACAGGTCGCAGTTGGAAAGGAGGAGCAAGGGAGCGGGCGGATGGTGTCTTTTTTGCCGTGGGAATAAAAAGACGTCGGAGCAAAGCGGACTTTGCTCCGACGTGGTGGACCTAAAGGGATTCGAACCCTCGACCTCTCGGATGCGAACCGAACGCTCTCCCAACTGAGCTATAGGCCCATATTTTACAAATTATTATCATATTGCAATACTGAACGGGACAGTAATTGCAGACGATGAACATATAACGCCGTACCATACAAAAATCAATAATACAAAATACGTCTGCAAACTCATTAAATTAAAAAATCTGCTTAACAAGTATACAACAAGCTGGGACGTTAGTCAATGTTTTGTTTTATAAATTATAAAAAAGCACAAATGTCTACGATAAATAATTATATTATTGCAATATGTCCATTTTGTATATATAATTTTTTCAGAAATATTTTTTATTAATGCAATAAAAACGTCTTTTGCTGCAATTATTATATGAGGGCGGAAAAGCAGGCAATGATAATTTTAACACTTTCTGCAGAAAAAGAGAATACCGCGCATGACATTAACAGATGGCTTGTAAAGGTCGCGCAGGGTGATATGGAAGCGTTTTCATATATATATGAAAACACAAACACGGCCGTTTATGCATTTTGACTTTCATATCTCGGCTGCCACGACGCTGAGG
>JAUUSE010000071.1:0-7370 GCA_030842085.1 Bacillota bacterium
TCACCTTTTCCTTTGGCGCAGATGCACAATTAACATATATAAGAGATATCTCTCTTGGATTTTTATATCTGAAATTGTCAAGCGCGCCACCAAGTCCGCTTGAAAGATACATTTTTGACTGATTATTATACTCAAAAAGTCCGGAATCATATTTAGGAAGTACGCTGCACTCGGGAGAAAGAAGTCCGCCAAGCACCGGCA
Organism: Bacillota bacterium; assembly: GCA_030842085.1. Classification (GTDB taxonomy): domain Bacteria; phylum Bacillota; class Clostridia; order Oscillospirales; family Acutalibacteraceae; genus Timburyella. The sequence goes on from JAUUSE010000071.1 coordinate 202, forward strand.
GCTTGATAATACCGCCGTGTACATGTCCTGAAAGCACTAAGTCGGCGCCCCACTCCGCCAATGAGTCAAACCACGACGGCGAATGCGCCAAAACTATATTAAAAGCATTTTTATCGCATGAGCCGATACGCTTAGTTATGGATTTTACAGACGAACCATATCCCGAGGCCACAGTTGCAAGTCCATATATATTAATATCATACCCATTTATATTTATACTGTCATGCTCATCGTCCAAAAGCTTAACGCCAAGAGACGTAATCTGAGACATGACCTCGTCATAGTCTTCGCGGTTAAGCCGTCTAAACCTTATTTCATGATTTCCAAGGCAAAAATACATCGGACATTCAACATTTATATTTTTCAGCAAATCTATAAACGGTATCGGGTTAACATGATTATGATTAACCATATCTCCGCTGAAAGCTATTATATCTGGCTCAAATTTGTTTATCTCTGCCGCTAAATCAATATTCTGCTGTCCAAAACAAGAATTATGTAAGTCACTTATATGCGCAATTTTTAAATTTTCTATAGATTTAAGCTCATAATTTATTCCAACTCTGTTTGTTTCAAAGCCTTTATTCATGTTTTCACCTCTGTTGCCAGCACAAGGCCCAGTTAAATATATCTTATAAAAAATATTGCAGCAAGCATTGAAGTATACTTAAAAGCTCCACTTTTATCATTCTCTGCCATGCCTTGGTATTATAAAGTCCGGCATACTATTTATATTATAAAATTATCTCAAACATAAGCTTCATTGGCCAAGTTGACAACTTTTACACCCTTTTCGTTTGCATATTTTACTGTGTAGTATGTCCCGCCACTGCTTTTTGTCAGATAAGCTACGACTATGTCGGAATTATCGACCATGTATCTGTCGCGCTTAAGCATAGCGCCTCTTTGATTAAATTGAGATACATATACAACCCTATCGGCTATATCAAGTATGGCGCTGTAAGCTATTGCCTCAGATTCATCCCAAAAAACCGTCTGGTCCCGGCACGGCAAAGCACATATAAGTTGTACGTCGCTGTATTTGCTTCTTAGAGCTATTACCTGACGCGCCGCAAGCATATCAAAGCCCTTTGCCATACCGGATATAAAATTCACCGTACCGTTTTTATACAATTTCAAAATTTCATCATAAATTTTGTTAAGCACCATCTCTTTATCGCTTATTTCCCTGTGTCCGGTAAAGCAGCATGTTTTATATATAGACGGCATATAATCAACTCCGTTGCTTCAGCATATAAAAATCAGGATAGTCGGCTGATAATAAAATTTTAAAAACAGCACATAAAAATAAATAAAAAGCAAAAAAGGACACGCAGAGAGTTATTTTCATAAAAATATGTTAATAATATAAGACAAAGACATTTTTAAAGGAGATTTTCCTTATGAATAAAACGATAAACCTCAAAAGACTTCTTATATGCCTTGTAATTCCCATAGGGCTTGGCATATTATCATCCCTAATATCCGGCAACATGGGCGGAGTATACCCAACCCTCAATCGGCCGCCGCTCTCACCACCGGCATGGATTTTCCCGGTAGTCTGGAGCATTCTGTATATTCTAATGGGAATTTCAGCATATATAGTCTCAGATACTCGAGGCATGCACTCATCAAAAGAGCAAGCAATGAAAATATATTATGCTCAGCTTATTATAAACGTATTATGGCCGATAATATTCTTCCGATTCCGACAGTTTACCATAGCTGCAATAATGCTCGGCGCGCTTATTGTTGCGGTAATTGCTACAATAATTAAATTTAAAAAGATAAACAACACCGCCGCACTTCTGCTTGTTCCCTATCTTATATGGATATTATTTGCATTATATCTCAATATAGGTGTTGCCGTCCTTATTTAGCCTGTTCAAAGCCGTTAAACAAATTTTACGTTTCTTTAATCCTATCAGATACAGCAAAATAAATCAAGCTTAAAACTTAACTATAATAAGTGACGATTATGCATTAACTAATTATGTATTTATATTGCCCTAAGCATATTTTTATAAAAAGAACCGCCAAAGCTTTGGTGGTTCTTTTTATGTCTTTTATTTTCTTAAGAATTAGAACATGACGCATATAAAATAAATTTTTAAAATTTTACTTTTTTAAATCTGTGACAAAAAGCCTCATATAATTGCAGCAATATCTTTCTAAAGCATGCTAAGCTGTGTTTATAAAAGCGACTTTATAAAGTTAGGTCTTATAATTTTCTCCGCATTTAATATATAATCAGGTCTCATTTTTTAAAAGTGCTGCAGCGTCGTGATAACGTAAAGCTTTAATCTTACAGTTTATCCTTTCTCCCGAATAAATATATACCTTTACAGAGCATAGACGGCTTTTTATCTCAAACGGCGACTGTGTTATTTTTATAAACGATATATTGTCTGTGCTAACCATCGCCATTATGTTACATGAGTATTTTGTCGTCCTGAAAGATATTGTCTTAGATGAACTTTTGTCAAAATGTATGCCGGAATTTTTCGATGCAAAATATCCTGAGAGCAGCCATATAACTATTATCCCCAACAATATCAGAATAACAAAAAACAAATCCTCATTGTGAATTCCGACAAACAGCGACAGCACACCGGCGGCTATTGGAAGCAAAATTATGCATATAATCTGCGGCAAAATAAATTTATGTTCCTTACCTTTGCTTGGTATAAGCGAGGGCGAAGTATACTGCATATTCGTAAGTAAGCTGTTAATAAAGCCAAATGTTTTGTCTCTGCCGGTCGCCGGCAGCAAGACTGACAGCTCACTTTTGGAACTTCCATAGCCTGCAGCGTATATTCTTGTAATATCGTGCCGCAGCAGGCTCATAAGCGGACGTCGAATTATAAAAGCTGCAGCTGTGCAGCTTTCTTTCAGCCTTATCTCTTTTTTTGAAATAAGCCCGCAGCTTATATAAATAAAGGCGCCATTTGGGCATTCGTTTCTGCTTACATAAAAGTTAGAATATTTAAAAAGCGTATAAGAAAAAGAAAATATAAACCCTGCCGCCGCCAATGCCGCTATAACTCCAATCGCCCTCGGCAAAATAAAATCAAGCAGAGATACCGTATTATTTATACTTTCATACAGCTTATCGGCTATATTTTCCTCCGTAATCTGCGAAACATAATTAATAACGGAAAACATAAGCGCAGAGCCGGTAATAACTGACGTGGCCGATAAAGCCATTATACATATTTTTTCTGGACTGAATAAAAATTCTGATGTACTCTTCCCCTCTCTAAATACCATATTAACAAGAAAGTTATAATCATCTTTTGACATAATGATTTCAAAGTCGGACTTTTTCCTCTTCCCTGCCTCAGTATCTATTTTGACGTAAACCGCCTTTAATAAGTGCAGCAAAATACCTGAATAAGCCGTAATGTTGGATATTTTATCTAGATTTATCATATTTTCTTTCATGAAAAAAAGTCCCTGTCTTGTCCTTATATGCGTTTTTAATGCATAAATTCTGCAACGCAGCAGCTTTAGAATGGATATTATAACTATTAACGCCATAAAAAACAAATACCACACAGAATCTTCTTTAAGGCTTCCCGATGCAAAAAATGAGGCTATGCTTTTAAGCGATGGTATTATAAGCAGGAAAATATATCTTGAAAGAAAATGCATTATCATAATCGGATGTGATTTTATTGTTTTTTTTGATATACTGGCATCTGTTTTATGCTCCATTTCTCTTTCTCCGTAAAAAGCGTAAAATTGTTGGTGAATATTTTTTCCAAACAATTGTATTTTTATTCGTAATATGGCACAACAAAAGAGTAAAATCGTTCGTGAAATATTTCCTCAAACACTTGTTAATCCGGTTTCAGTGTGTGATAATAAAGAAAGTTATGTCGAATTTTGTCAGAGATTGCTCGCCGCTTACTAATTCATTTAAGATTATATGCATACACGCATATCTTAGATATATAATCCCGTTTGTGTTAAGTATTATAAAGCATAAGCAAATATCTTGCTGTTATAATCGCATAAAAAATATTTATCATAATTTTAGGATTTTCCAAGTGATGAAAAATCAAGGCGTAAACGCTCTGCTCTATTCAGCGTATCTGATTAAACAATTTAATGCGTATAACTTTTAATCTTGCTTGCCTCATGTTAGCACTGAAATGCAGTAAAAATTTTATATCAGCAGCATGAGTTCTTCAGACTTTTCATAACTTACCAGCGGGATAAAAAAAGTGCTGCCGGCACTGCTGAGCCTTATGCTGCAAACTCCGAACAGAGCAGCAAGCGGCGATTTTATACGGCTTACATATATAATCTTTTCGCGTCTTATTATTCTGTCGTGTTTATAAATTATTCCCCCGGAAATAATTATCTTTTCCTCTGATATTTCTATGCGCTTCTTTTTTATAAATGTCGGAATAGCGAAAAATATGAGAACAAGCGTTAAGATTGCAATCAGCAGGAGCATAATTACGCCAACCGTTATGCTGAAAGCAATAATTATTCCGGCAAATAGAGAAAGCAGAAGCGCAATTAAAATAGTCCATATATTCAGTACGTATGCAGCTTTATTCGCCGGACGATATTCTTTCATTTTATCTTCCTCGTTTTTAATGTTATTTTCCTCAAAAGTATAGAAAATATGTGTCTTAATTTTCCAGCTCTTATATGGTTTAAATGGCAAATAATATATTTGTAATTTAAATAATAAGACAGGAGAATGGTTATGACATATGAAGTAAATGTATCAGCAGAATTTGAAAACAGGGATTTGGCCGAGCGCGCCTGCAGGCTTATAAGAGATCAGATACCGGGCGTGCACAGCATAACGATTTACGTTGGCAGGAAGCAGAACAAAGCATACGGCTATGAATATCCGGCTGCAAAAAATATGGACGACGCCGGCAAGCAGACAATAGGCTTAATAGACAATAATCGCTTTAACGGAATACCTGCTATAAATGACTTCCATGACGATTATCTTAATCCTTCAAGGACAGAGCCGGAGCTTCGCCGCGCCGCTTATGTCAGTGTGCGTGCGCCGCTTGAGTGCCGACATAGTCTTACATCGCTTATGACCTGCTGTCACGGACTTAAGGTTACCGTTGTAAAGCAGCCTAAATAAGGAATTTATCCTTATATTAGGCTATTTATAATAAATTATTTTTTGCTATGTATTTTTAATACCTGCATCTAAAATAAAATATTATCAGTAATTAATAAAAAGAGTAATATATCACCCTTTAATTATCATATTAATTTATCGGACATTAAAAGTCCGGGCTTTAACTATAAACGCTGTTTACCGGCGGAGTGGAGGTTTAAAATGAACACATATTATCCCGAGGGGTGGCTGCTTGACAGCGAAGAAAACAATAACGCAATGAAAAGCGAGCAATCGCTTCAAGAATGTATTGCAAAAAAGCAAATACTTGAAGCAAGGGCAACCCTTTGCGACTCAGCACACAATCTGCACGTTAACCTTGGATGCATGAAAGGCATAATACCGCGCGAAGAGGGCGCCGTAGGCATCAAAGAAGGCACTGTGAGAGATATTGCGCTAATAGCGCGAGTAAATAAGCCAGTTTGCTTCACTGTGCAGTCCATAGAGAAAGATAACGACGGCTCAAGCTATGCCCTTTTATCAAGACGTCAGGCGCAGGAATTGTGCAGCAAGGAATATATATCGAGTCTATTACCTGGCGATATTATTAACGCGCGGGTTACGCATCTTGAGCCTTTCGGCGCTTTCTGCGACATTGGCTGCGGAATAATCTCACTTATTCCAATAGACATGATATCTGTATCTCGAATATCGCATCCGCGCGACAGGTTCGCTCCGGGATACGATATAAAGACCGTTGTTAAATCTGTCGACACCGACGGACGTATTTCTCTGTCGCACAAAGAGCTGCTTGGCACATGGGAGGAAAACGCTGCGGCATTTGAGCAGGGTCAGACAGTATCAGGAATAATTCGCTCAGTGGAGGACTATGGAGTATTTGTTGAGCTTACTCCTAACTTGGCTGGGCTGGCGGAGCCGCATGAAAATGTCTATGCAGGACAGCAGGCGAGCGTATATATCAAAAGCCTTATACCTGAAAAGATGAAAGTTAAACTTATAATTGTTGATTCGTTTGACGCCGATTACAGCCCTGCCGAACTTAAGTATTTCCTTACCGAAGGGCACATTGACAAGTGGGTATACAGTCCCAAAAGCTGCGACAAAGTAACCGAAACTATATTTGAATAATATACTTTAATGAAAGGCTCTTTTAAATAAGGCGTATAATTTGCGGCTTCATAATCGTCTTAATGCTTTTAGTCTCTTATGATACAGCATTTGTTACATATAAAACCTTATAATGCCTATTTTCAAATATATTTATTACCGTAGTTAAAATTTTTGAGGAGCTGCAAAACAGCTCCTCAAATTCACTTTAACATCTTTGAGTATAATTAATGTCAAAGAGCTTTATTCTTCTATATAAACCTGACTACCAGCTAAAGGCCGGACAGGCAAATGAAGGGGCTCCCCACAAGGAGCAGCAGCAATTATTAACACTATTAGACGCACAGCCACACAGCGATGAACCGCTGTTTAAGCAGCTGCAGGCGGAGCTATTTGATGAAGATCCGCATGTGCAGCAATTTATATTCGAGCAGTTATTAGTCGAACAATCGCAGCACTGGCAAGCGGCTGCCTGGCAATCACAGCAAGAACAACTGGGAGTACAACAGTCACAGCATGAGCAATTTATCGAAGGACATCCGCATGCAGACGCATTGCTTGTAAAACAACCGCAGCCGGAATTACAACCTTGACAACAACACATAAGTCAAACACCTCCTCCCTGCTTGTCTACATTACCTATGATATGCAGGAGTTTTAAAAGTGCGACAGTAAAATTTTGATTTTCAGCATATGGTGTGTTATAATAATACGGCGAGTAAGCTGGACAGCCGCGGCATATATTTTGCTGAGGAAAGTCCGAGCTCCACAGGGCGGGATAACGGCTAACAGCCGCCGAGGGCGACCTTAGGGAAAGTGCAACAGAAATATACCGCCGCTTATGCGGTAAGGATGGAAAGGCGAGGTAAGAGCTCACCGGCGTGCAGGAGACCGTACAGCCATGTAAACCCTATCCGGAGCAACACCAATAAGGAACCAT
>JAUUSE010000072.1:0-7050 GCA_030842085.1 Bacillota bacterium
GGCGCCGGTGGTCTTATTGGCGCATCATTGCTTGTGTAAACCTCATTTGATAATATTTTGCTTGTACCTGCCGGATTTATATAATATAAGCTGGTATTATTCGGAAAATACAACTAAAAAATGAAAACAGCCGGTTGATTATAAGTCAGCCGGCTGTTAATATTGATAAAAGGCGACCGTAACGCACCGATAGGGAAAAGCCAAGGCGACAATGTGAGAAATGGGCGCTCATTTTACTTGAAATGAGTACGGATAACGTTAAAGTATATTAGGCTTTATTTGATGCTTTTAGGTGGTATTGGTATCTTGACTCTTACATGTCCTGTTTTTATTCCACGTTCTTTTGTGCGGTTATGACTGCCTTGCTAAGCAAAAAAGTCATCATTGTACTTGTACGACAAAAAACTTAAGCGAAATGCTTTTCTTTTGAAAACTGACTTTTGTGAAAAAAGTATACAGAACGACAAACTAATGTTAATCTATTAGACTATTATCTGATTTGACACACTTACGGACGTCAGGATGCGTGATGCAATGCTCTTGGGAAGCTAAGCCTGCACCATTTTCTGAAATAGCGTATATATGTCGATTACTAATGGCAGTCTTGAAGTGTGCAGCTATTTAAATCAATGTTATTCAATATTTTTAACAGTGATACATACATTTTCAGCTACATCTGAAAGAGCAGCGTTTTTAGGATCTACAATAAGATAGAAATATACATCTTTTTCCATATCAGCCTCAAAGCTGTAAATAAAATATGAAGATTCTTTCATTGTCTCTCCGCATACTTTTCTTGTCCCACAATAAACAGAAACATCGACGCCGTCACATAAATATTCATTTGAGCTAGAACCGGCAAATAGTGAAACATTAAACGAATAACGTCCGTTTTCCGGAGCTTTCCATCCTATGATAGCGGAGGCATATGGCGGATATGACATGCATGGAGAAAGATAACCGTCAGCCGACTGGTGCCATTGATTTATTCCATTAAGCAGTTTGATATTTTCATCATATATTTTGGGGAGCCATGCCCCAGTAGTTTTCCCTGTAAGGTAATCTGTTTGCACATCATTTATGTAGTTGCATTTGTTTATTTTAGATATATCGTATATTCCGCCAGTGTTTGTCTCTTCAGAATACAGATAATACCAGCCATTATCACCCTGCTTAGTGCCGTCTCCGTTTATATATCCGTCGCCGAAAGCCCAAACATTGCTATTGTCAATATATTCCGGAATAGTAAGTGTAATTTTAACCGTAATATTGTTGCATATATCGTGTTTTCCATTTTTGTTTGGGTCTGCAATGATATAGAAGCATTCTCCAGCTTTAAGTACAGCATTTACGCTTGCTGTTTCGTCCCATACCATTCTATTTGATGCACAATAGTTGTAAAGCATATTGTCATTTTCGTAAATAGACAGGGTTACGCCGTCGCCTGACAAATCATAGTCATCAATATTACCCAAAATGAAGCTGATGTCGAGACGATAGCAGCCGTCCTGAGGAGCTTTAAATGCAAGTACAGCGGATGCTAATGGGCCGCTTTCGACTGATGGGTTAAGGTTAAGACTCATACATTCCATCGATTGGTGCCACCGATTTCCAGTAGAAATTATATCGGTGTCCTTTGAATATATGCCGGCTACCCATGTTGGCTCATTAAATCCATTTCCGCTTGAAACGCAGCTTCCGCCGTCGTTTATGTCGGAATACCAGCATTCCTTAATTTTAGATATGTCATAAACACCATTTGTATTTGTTTCTTCGGTATACATATAATACCAGCCATTGTCGCCTTGAACAGAGCCATCCTGCCCTTCTTCACCAAATATCCATTCCTTATCATTTGTAAGTGGAAGCTCTCTAATATTATATATTCCGGAGCTAATTGGAGATAATACAGACTTTTGAACATTTGAAGCATTAGATGTATTGGAATGAACCGATGAAGTATTATCTTCTTTAGCAGCATTAGAGCAAGAAGTAAGTGGAATAGAAATGGCTAATACCAACGATAAACATAGACATAAAATTGAACGTTTCATATTAAATACCTCCTCTATTTGGTCTTATTTTATAATTTAAATTTATTTTTTTCAATATTATTAACAATAATGATATAAAAATGGAATTTATTTGTAATTTTTTATCAAAAAAGAAACAAATTTGTAAAACGATAAAATCGTTTTATTTTTTGCTGATAAAAAGCAAAAATATAATTTTATTCTACATATATATGGGGAGCAATATAAGAAGCGATGAGTATAAATTGTCAACAGCTGATTTACTTAGCAATAAACAGTTAAAAATTTTGGCACAGGGTTATAGTACTTTTGTTAAGAAATTAAACTTTTTTTGTGGCAGTAAATAGATAAAAACAGGAGGGAAAAAGAAAGTGCAAAGGGCTGTCAAGCACAAAGTATGCTTTGTTTCGTAAGGGAAAAGGAAGAAAAGATTACTTGCCAGTATTTACTATAAAAACATAATGCTGAATTCTTCAAAAGAATTCAGCATTATCTCAATTTTATTATATAGAGATTTTCAATAATTTTAAATCTATGAGCAGATATTTTTAAAATAAAAGCTGAGCCTGGAACGCTAAATGCGCCCAGACTCAACTTTTGGGGATGCCGCTTTCATTATAATAATATAAAATCCCCTGATATCATTTAACTGGATTGTTAATTATATCAGATTACTTCCTCTTTTTGCTGATTATTACAGCAGAAGTAGCAACAACTGCGAGTGCAGCTATGCCTATAACCGGAAGCATATTCTCGCCGGTATCAACCTGAGAATTGCCAGAAGAAGTCCTACTTGTAGTTGAAGATGTGCTGCTATTAGTAGATGATCCACTGCCAGATGTTGTAGTATTGCCATTCAAATCATCATATTCGTTCTGAGAATAAGCGGCAGCAGTTGTAACGCTTACATCATAAACAGTAAGATTTACTTCATCTTCAGCTGAGCACTCGTCGCTGGATCTTACAAACAGCTGATGGAAAACAAACGGTGCACCGTCCGCCAGAAGCGCTGCTTGCTCCGTATAATTCGCCATTAAGTCTTTAAAGCTTAATGATATTGTGTACTCGCCTGCCGGAAGTGAGTTGAATGTATTTGTACCGCCATCAGGGCGTACACCATTAATTTCATTAGTTTCAAGATTCAAAGCTTCTGCCAATACAGGAGTTACATCCTGATCGCCGCTCTCTCCTACACGTAGATATAACTGAGCACCATAAAGGCTGCTGTCAGCTTCTAACTTGAAGTGCAGGTTCAGATAACTGTCATTATTTACTGTGCATAAATATGGCGATACATTATTGAACTGGCGTACAAATGAACCATAGGCATTCGTCGCTTGTGTTGAGCCATAGAAAGTATCAGTAAATGTAAACTCAATTCCATCAGTTACAACTTCGCCTTTCATGTGACCTGTATAATTGGGGTCGCTGCCGTCGGCTATCGGAGAAACATATGCGTTAAGTGCAGTTTCTGGGAAATTCTCGTCATATGTCAGCCAGCCGTCGAGACTATCTGTTGACGCAGCATACAGTGTTTCGTATTCCTGGACTGTGCCGCCGTCACCATTTGTTATTGAGAAATCTTTTACTGTAAATGTTACATTCGCGTCTGCAGAACCAAAAACAGTATAGAAGCGAATGAAGTTTACTTCTGTGCCTACGCCCATTACTTCGGCAAGATCAATAGTCGCTACCAAGTCTTTGCATGCCGTAGTCAGGTTGCCATTACTGGTTTCCGCACCGGCGTCTGCAGCTATTTGTTCACTGAGGTTAACATATGAGGATGTACCTTTGTTGTATAATTCTATAGACCATGACCACGGTGCAGCCTCAGGAGTATCATATCTTACGTTTAAGTTAAGAATGTCACCCTCTTCTACTTTAAAGAAGTTCTCTTTGCCGTTGGCGCATTCAAAACCAAACATAGCTTCCATACCAGTAAAGTTATTATAAGTGATAACTCCATCGCTAACTGTAGCGGTGTACTGCGGAATAGTGCTTAAATCTGGATAAGTTGCGCTTGTGCCTTGACCGAAATGACGCCACTGAACATTTGAGTCAGTAGTAGCATCATCTACCAATGACCATTTTGCACCGTCAGCGGCTGAACTTATAGTCATAGAAGCCACGCTCATAGTGACAAATACCGCAACAGCAACAAAAAGGCCAATGATTTTTTGCAAGTTTCTGCTTTTTGTCATATCTATTTTCCTCCTTTTAAAGATAGTTTTATTATAATAGTTTATATATATAATTGCAATAGATTTTGGTTAAAAAAAATTTACAAATTATAAAATTTATTTACAAATTAATTTAAATTAACTACATTTTATTAAATATTATTATGGTTAAAATACAATAATTTTTTGGGATTAATTTACAATAATGCTAAAAATAGTAATCAGATTTTAAATTTTGAAAAATCAAAAAACTAAATTGGGTTAGCCAAAAGATATATGTCATAAAAGTAAGCGGTAAAATGGGAGTGTAAGTATTGCAGAATTTTTATTTCCATTCAAGTTTTTAGCAGTAGTGATGACAGGAATCGAAAGCGACGCAGTAAGAGGTCACTTTCAGCAGTCCACTCAGAGGAAATGAGAAGATAGGCAGAGGGAAACACCCAAGAACAAAAGCAGGTTATCACCGCCATCCCTTCATGAAAAAGGCCGCCCAAAAGGACGGCTTTAGTGGACTATATTACAAAAAATATCTGCCATAAACGCGAGTGAAAGAGTAAAATAAAAAACTGAGCCCGGAACGCGAACCCGCGTCCAGGCTCAGCCTGGTGGTCGGGATGACAGGATTCGAAGGTGACGCAGTAAGAGGTCGCTTTCAGCAGCCTTCCCAGAGGAAATGAGAGGATAATAAGATGGAAGCACCCAAGAACAAAAGCAGGTTCTCACCGCCGTCCGTTCATGAAAAAGGCCGCCCAAAAGGACGGCTTTTTCATGTCTATGGGCTACAAAAAAGATATTTTCGGCATTTTTGCGTATGAATTCGAACTCTTACCAAAAAATCTTGAACTTTCAAATTTAGTGGGTGGTGGTGAGCCACCGTCAGTCGATCAGTGGCTGCACCACTTTGAGACCGCCTACAAAAATCACCGTGATCTGTTCCTTGGAATCTACCGTTATGCATTCGAGCAGTTGTCTTACGATCTGCTCATCATACTCCATCGGTCGGTTTTTCAGTCCGTCCAGGATGGTGTATATATCGTCGAGTCGGGATTGGGTTTGCTCTCTCTTGAGCTGACCATCTCGGATGTTGCCAAGCTGCTGTTGCAGATGGGCTTTTTCATCCATGAGCCGTTTGGCTTTTTCTTCATCGAAGGCATCCACCGTATCGGTGGATATTTTTGCGAGCATTGCTTTGAACTCTGCATCGATTTCCGCTATTCGGATTTGCAGTTCCATGCTGTTGTCCTCGGTCTGTTCGGACTGCAAGCCCATTCCGATGTGTACTTTCAGAGTCTGCAGCACACCGAGGTTTTGCTGTGCCGTTTCCATGATGGCTCTCATGACGGCTCGTTGTAGGATGCTTTCCTCTACAGTTGGTGAGTTGTGGCAGTATTTTTTGCCGAAGTCAAGCCGATTGATACATCTCCATACGATCTTCTTTTGTCCTTTTACCGTCCACGTGCATCTGCGGTACGGTGTCTTGCATTCACCGCAGACGAGCAGTTCGGTCATAGCGTATTTGCTTGAGTATTTGCCTTGCTCGGTCTTGGTACCGACCTGCTTGGTCTTGGGCTTGCCGGATCGCCTTGCCAGTTCCTCTTGGACTCTGCCGAAGGTTACTGCATCGATGATGGCAGGATGGTTGTTCTCCACATAGTATTTCGGACGTTCTCCGTTATTGACCATCACCTTTTTGGACAGGCAGTCCTTGATGTAGGTCTTGTTGATGATGGCATCGCCCTTGTATTTCTCGTTGGAGAGGATGGATTGGATCGTTGAGTTCTGCCATAGTCCTTTACCCGAAGGGGTTGGGACTTGCAGGTCGTTGAGCATCTGTGCGATACCCGATAGGCTATCGCCTGCAAGGAATCGCTCGTAGATAAAGCGGATCGTTTCGGCTTCTTCGGGATCGATTTCGGGCTTTCCGTCTGCACCCTTGCGGTAACCGAGGAAGTTTTTGTAGTGGAATGGTACGTTGCCTTCCTTGGCACTCCGCGCCTTGCCCCATTTGACGTTAGCGCTGATGTTTTCGGATTCGCTCTGTGCGATGCTACCGTAGATGGTGATATAAAACTCTGCACCGGGTTGGTTGCTGTAGATGCCTTGTTCCTCGAAGTACACGACCACGTTTAGGTCATTCAGCATTCGGACGAACTTGAGGCAGTCCACGGTGTTTCGTGCGAAGCGGGCGATGGATTTCACGATGATCATGTCGATCTTGCCTTGCTTGCATCGGCGGATCATGCGGTTGAACTCGTCACGCTTTTTGTAGCTCGTTCCAGTGATACCCTTGTCGGCGTAGATGCCTTCGAGTATCCATCCGTTTTCCGCTTGGATTCGTTCGGTGTAGTGCTTGACCTGAGTTTCGTAGCTGTGGAGCTGTTCCTCTTGCTTGGTGGATACTCGGCAGTAGGCTGCCACTCGTAAGGCTCGGTATGTTGTCTTGACCGTTTCGTGGATCGGGATCGTCGGCTCTATGATTCTGACCACCTTCGGTGGGCTAACCGTTGTTGCTTGTACCATGTATTTACTCCTTTCTTATGAGCTGTCCGTTCAGCAGGATGATGCCCACCGTTAGGTCGGTGTACAGGATGATCTCGCTGACCGTTCTATTAAGTGTTTTCTTATAGTCCTCGCTGTCAGCTCTGTCGAAGTCGGCTTGGAGCTTTCTTGCTGTATGAGCTTCTTCGTCGAGGTCTTTATATTTCTGACTGATGCATTCCATCATCTTTTTCCGTAGGGCATCCTTATCGATCTGCGGAGCGCCGAGCATTCTTGAGATGTCATTGTTTATCTGTCTGACCTCGATGCTCGGTTCGTTTTTGCATGGCTCAGTTACT
>JAUUSE010000073.1:0-7045 GCA_030842085.1 Bacillota bacterium
TTTTCGCCATAAGGTCTTTATTAGCTGCGCCAAAGCCGACACGCATGCCCGGCGCAATAACCTTGGAAAAGGAACCGGCATATATTACCCTGCCCTCTTTATCAAGAGATTTTATAGGCGGTATGTCCTCGCCCTCAAAGCGTATGTCGCCGTATGGGTTGTCCTCAAGTATTATTACATCGTATTTGCAGGCAAGCTCATAAAGCCGTATGCGCTTTTCATATGACATGGTAATGCCCGTCGGGTTCTGGAAATTGGGTATTGTATATATAAACTTAACCCTTTTATCCGACTTAAGCAGCTCCTCAAGTGCGTCCATATCCATGCCGTCCGGCTGCATATCTACACCCTTGAGCTTGCCGCCGTGCGCGCGGAAGCTGTTTAACGAGCCTATAAAGCTCGGATTTTCACAAATAACAGTATCGCCGCTGTTGCACAGCGCTTTAGAGGCAAGCGCCATTACCTGCTGGGCGCCGGACGTAACTATAACGGAGTCATCATCGCGCAGAGCGTTCTTGCCTTTCATATATTCCTTAAGATATTCAATAAGCGGCGGGTACCCTTCAGTTATAGAATACTGCAGCGCCGAAACGGGGTCGTTTCTTAAAATGTCAGACGCTATATCGGCTATTTCCTTGCTCGGGAAAGCATCGGCCGACGGGTTTCCGGCAGAAAAAGAGATTATACCGGGCTTGGACGTCATTTTAAGTATCTCCCTTATCGCCGACGGCTGCAATGAGGCAACTGAGCTGTTAAATTTATAATCCATATTTATCACCACGTTAATTTATATATATTTTAACAGTATAATTTTACCACAATATCCCCTCTAATTAAAGAGCATATTTTAATCTCTTTTTTAAATGCAGCTTTTGTCTTTATAAATGTAAAAGCAGCATATTAACTCTTGTTTTATGCCGCCGTATTTATCGTAGACTGCCGGCCGCTTGCTCAAATACATCTGCACATTTAAAATCTGCGGCGCACTGCACTGCGACAGCAGGGATTAAATCAGGAAAGCGCAGGCATACGTCGGCGCATCATAAAAGGCTATGCGATTTTAGTGCGTGAGCAGTTGTGTCTATATAGCCGGTTTAAACCGCTTGCGGCAGCGTTAAATGGAAAACAGTGTACCCGCATACGGCTTAGTATAATTTCTTAGGATAAGTCATGCTCAAGGTAAAAAGGTTTGTGAAATATACAGCGTTAAATTGATACACCTAACAGCCGCATAAGCTCCATCGTTTATACACTCCGCCTGATTGCAAACGAATGCTGCTCATAGGCTCAAAACTTAAGCAACTGGCAGTGTTTTGACAGCAGCTTGATTTGCTCTCTGCTTGCAGCTGCATCATTTTACCCAGAAATGATGCGCAGCGGATTACACGGACACTGTATAAGCGGGACGAGAATAATCTCGCCCCGCTTATACATGATTTATGGGAGAAATAAAGTAGCTGTCAAATTTCAGCCGCCGGGTGTCGGACAGAATATGGTTTTCAGCACCTTTTCCGCGCAGACTGCGTTACAATTTTTATCATACTGCAGTATGGCTGCAAATTTATGCCTTGTCCGCGTGAAAATCTTCTTACTGAAAGCTTTTTTGCGCCTAAAATGTTTGCGGCATAGATGGGTCTTTGCTTTTGATACCGCCAGTGTGCTGACGCACACCAAGTGTGAAAAAGTGAAAAGACGCCGTGGAAGCACTTAGGCATATCGGCTTTATTTCCCGGCAGCTTAGCCTGCAGTTTGGATGTTTCATAAACATCCACGCCGCTGCTTTTTTCCTTGAGCAGATGTGCGAATTTAACACTTGCAGATATCTGTCCAAAATAAATGCGTGAATTTATCCAGTAATCCAAGCATTGCTGTGCCACATTTGCAGGATAACAACATTTTAAGAGTATAGGCGCCATATTTCCAAGGCGTAAATCATTTATATTATGCAGAATAAATCCGCCGACTGCAGTATAAAAGCTGCGGCTTTTTAAACATGTCAAAACGCCTTTTCGATTATAGCCGCTATGACCGTTATATCGTCCTCATGCCCGTCAGAACGGCGGCGGCGCGCCCCTGATGCAATATGCTCGGCAAGCCGCTGTGAGCTGTCCTCGCGCCATGCTTCAAGTTCAGCGCATATCCAGTCGGTGCCCTCGCTTGTAACTCCGTCCGACATCATAAGCACTATGTCGCCGGGTGAAAGGGTTATTACAGCGTGGTCAAATCCGACGTCGCGAAGTATGCCTATCGGCAGCGATTTGCATTCCGCCTTGCCGGTGCGCCCGTTGCGTTTTATTATTGTGGACACGGCTCCCGCCTTGTACATGTCCACCTTTCCGCTAAACAAATCTATCTGAGATATATCCATAGTAGCGGTTGATTCGTCCACCGACTTGAAAAGCATTGCAGAATTGACTATCTTAAGCGCGCAGTCAAGTCCAAACCCCGCTTTTATAAGCCGGCTCATAAGCCCCGACGCCATCGCTGAATCAACAGCCGCGCGACCGCCGGCGCCCATGCCGTCGCTTATCAGCATAAACGCGCGGCCGTGGCCGTCGTTAAAGAAATCGTATGCGTCGCCGCACATGCGTGCATCAGAGCAGGTGAACTGCGCCGCCCCAAATTCTATATGATAATTCGCGCGCTCACTCAGCGTTACTATCGTCTCGCCCTCAGCGACGGAAATACACGGCAAATCAAGCTGGCGGTCGCAGGCCGATGACAGCTCCTGTATAAGGTCGGACTTGTTTATGCGGCTGCCGTCGTCCTCACATTTGAATTCTACCGTCATATGCTCGTCCTTGTCGATTGTACAGCTTATCGACGACGCCACTATGCCCAAACTGCACAGCGCAGAATCTATACGGGCGGCAGCAGCTGAATCAAACCGCTCGGCGTTTTCAAATTCATAGGACATTTCTGCAAGCATTTCGGCTATGCCGTCAAACTGGTCGGAAACTACAGAACGCACCTCTTCTATTCTGTGCATCGCCGATTCTTTCATAGAATAATCGCTGTAATTGGTAAACAGCGATTGGCAAACCTCTTCTATGCGCGCGCATCGTTTGCCAAACTTGTCGGGTATTTCTTCCGGCACTATTCGTCCGTGCCGGCGTATTATGCCGCACATTTCCATGAGCGCGTCGAGTGTTTCGCCCTGCACCGTCTCCCAGCAGTAAAGCCTGAGCGCGCAGTTTTTACAGGCTTCCGATTCTACGCGCGAATATATGCTCTGGGCGTCGGGTGCGTTTACCCGCTGCAGCCTTGCTGATACTTCTTCAACCGTCTGTGAAACGTCGGTCAACGCATTTGACGCGAAGCTGAGCCGCATGCACAGCGCGCGGCGCAGGCCGTCGTCTTTGTGTATTTTGGCGGACGGTGAGAAAAACTCCGACATTTTAACAGTAACCCTTGACGGCAGTGCAATAAATACTACGCTGGCCGCAAGCACCTCATAAAGGCCGGATATTACCTCTGGTGTGGCTCCAACCCTAAGCGATATGACCCCGTTTGCCAGCACAAAAGCCGCCGCGCAGCCTATTTTGCCAAGTGGTGAAAACACTCCGGCAATAAGGCCGCCGAAAGAGTATGCGCCGGCTAGGAATGAATACTCGCCGTTTGCGAGGGACATGGCAAAGCCCATTGCTATTCCCGCTATGGCGCCGCCTGTTTCTCTGCCGTACTTTGCCGCCGCCATTATGCATATTACGACTATTATCCGCGCGGGTGATACACCGGCAAATTTTATATCAGACAGCGACAGCATTATAAGCGCCAGCGTTATCACTATGGAGACAAGCTCCTGCTGAGACATTCCTCTTACCCCACGTCGGCCCGATAGTGTCGCCGTGGCTCGGTGTATAAAATAAGCGCAGCCGGCCGCCATCAGCGATTCTGCTGTATACATAATTATGTCGGACGGAGCAAATGAGCTTATAGAGGCTACCGCCATACCCGTCACAAACACCGAAAGGAAAGCCGTGATGGAGGAAAACAGCGGCTTTCTTATGCTTTTAATTAATCCGCTCAAGAAAAATTTTACCGTCATTGCGGCACAGACGGCGGCTATGTATCGAAAGGGGTCGCCGCCCTGCCATCGGAACAAATATCCAATTACGGCGCCAAAGCCAGCGGACAGCACATATCCCTTTGGCATAGCCGCCGTAAAAGCCGTGCCGAACGGCGCATAATTTCCAAATATCGATGTCCCAGATAAAAGCAGCCCCGCAGCAAAGGCGAGTACTTGCCCGCCCGCCATCCTCAGGCCGCCGGCATATTGTTTTATTACATCTGTTTTCTTCTTCCCTACCGCACTTTTCAATATATCCACCACCAGTTGCTGATTAACATAAAACTGTGGAGTATATTATATATCCTGCTCTAAGAAAAGTATGTCACATTATAATTGTAAAAATTTGGAAATTATTGCGCATTATGTAAACACCGCTCATATTATAAAAATTTTACTGTTTTGGCAGGTATTTATTTAAAAATAATTTTTTATTGATATAAATTTTAAAAACTTTGCAAGACAGAAAGCATAATCTTTTAGAGCATTTAATTGAGCAAATTATATTTGCATATAAAATATCTGTCAAAATGCATAAGCAGTTCCATTTATAATAATATCGCAGAGCGTTATATCAGGGCCGACCTGCTTTAATGTACAATATAAGCGTATAAAACAGCGCATGCAAAATTATTTTATAAAGCTATGCCCACATAATTAAAACATGCTGCCGAATATATGTTTGATAAACTTCGGCTGGTATGTTATAATGAGCATGTAAGCTGGTAAAATGTTTATAGATAACGATTAACATATTCTATTTTTATAAATTTGACGCAGAGATTTTGAACGCGGCACGAAAGGAAGACTATTATGGCTCTAACAGAAAAGCAGATGAAAGTGCTTGAATATCTGAAAAAGCAAGCGCCGCAGGGAATTCCGCCCACGGTGAGGGAAATATGCAAGAACACCGGCATAAAATCCACTTCAAGTGTACACGCTATACTTAATACACTCGAAGAGCAGGGGTATATATCACGCAGCGCCGGCACATCGCGTTCTATAAAGATAGAAGGCATATCGGCTCCAATACAAATTCCCGTGGTAGGAAGAGTTACGGCGGGTATTCCTATATTAGCGGTTGAGCAAATAGATGAATATATTCCCTTTTCTGCTGATTTGGCAAATGGGCGCAATCTGTTTGCGCTGAGAGTAGTCGGCGAGTCCATGAAGCTGTGCGGCATACTGGACGGCGATATGGTAATATGCGAGCAGACCTCTGCTGCTGAAAACGGAGAAATAGTCGTTGCAATGATAGATAACGAGGCGACTGTAAAAAGGTTTTTTAAAGAGGACGGACATATAAGGCTTCAGCCGGAAAATCCTGATTTTGAGCCGATTATATCTGACAATGTAGTACTTCTTGGAAAAGTAATTGCGCTTATACGCAGATATTAATTTATTATGTCGTATTATATTACAATCTGTTATAAACACACCTCTTTTTTATTTATGTAACGCTGAGATTATTCCCATAAATTACATGACAAAATTAAAATTATTAAACTTTACGGCCTTAAAAGGCAGAGATTTGGGTCTCTGATTGTGGAAAACTTTGTGGATAATGTTAAATACGCTTGGTATAAAACTTAAATATTTAAATATTATGTAAATACGCAGAATAAAAATTGTAAAATCTGGGGGCAGCTAATGGTTATAGAATGTATTTCTATTATACTTATAATATTTCTTCTCATATTTGCATTTCTGCGCGCGAGGAGAAAAAAGTACGCAATTTCTATGATTCCTCTAATGATTTTGCCAGCCATGCATCTTATATCTTACCCTATATCTTACTATTTACACCGGACATTTGAGATTGCTGAAAAGCAGACGCAAAATGTCATAACGGTTATTGCTTTAATCATCTCATGCATCGCACTAGGTATTATGTCTGCTTTTTTTAATATAAAAAAGAACCGCATTGCTTATATTGTAATATGCGGAATATATACGCTCATATTGGCATTAATATTAATTCTTAAATAGTAAACTAATATTAAATTTTTATGCAACGTTAAAAAACAACTTTCAATAACTGTATAAATTGGGTTTGTGTATGAAAATATTAGCGAGATATTTAATACAATTTAAGGCAAAAAATGCAAAGAAAAATTTAGTCATCACGCAACTTATTTTATATAGCAGCTACTACCTAATATGACCTCAAACCTTATTATTGCTGGTATTTTAGATAATATAAGAAAAATCTTATAAACATCTTGACATTATGGCTAAAGTTAGGTAAAATAATTGAGCACACTCATGTTGCTGGTGTAGCTCAGTTGGTAGAGCAGCTGATTTGTAATCAGCAGGTCGGGGGTTCAAGTCCGTCCACCAGCTCCACTTTTTTGCGCAGAGGTAAAATAAAAGTTTGATTATTTTTACCTTTTCATTTACCAGTTGAGACTGCGTTTTTTATTGTAAAAAGCGGAACTTCCGCATAACAACTGGACAATATGGGAGATTTCCCGAGTGGCCAAAGGGGGCAGACTGTAAATCTGTTGTCTTCGACTTCGGTGGTTCGAATCCACCATCTCCCACCAGATTATGTGCCTGATTTTACTGTCAGGCACATTTTTCTTAGTATTCATGCGGGTTTGCGGGCTTTTTAGAGCGCAAAATCCAAAGTGATTTTCCATAGATGCCTTTTCCAAAAAATAGCAAAACAAAGACTTTTTATGAGCATAAGCGGAGTTTTCACCTGATTTTTCAGGCTGGGAACTCCGCTTTTTTGCGTTTACCACTCTTTTTTCCCGTTGTCGGAACTGTAAAAGTTTTCGGCAGATATATAGATAGATTGACGGAAGCCCCAAATGGGTCAATTTCAAGCCCTCAAAATACAAGGGGGTAGTGCGCCCTTTTTTAGAACCGCTCCGGCTGAATGGCCGGGGCGGTTTTCCGCTTTCCCCCCTCTCACACTCTCCCCCCTAATACTTTACCAGCTGGGAAAGAACAAGATAACTCTAAGCTCTA
>JAUUSE010000007.1:0-52158 GCA_030842085.1 Bacillota bacterium
AATCCGTAAACGGCGCTATTGACTTATCTCCTCTTTATGATAATAAAAACAATAGTAATTAATTCATGCAGTATTATTAATGAATCTGGGTTAAGTAAGATTAATGTCAGAGCTGTTGCCTGGCATTAATTATTTGTGCCCTTTTTATGAACCTTGTATGTATTAAGCTATATTAATAGAAATTCATTATTTGATTGAAAAACAAACAATAAACAGGTACAGTTTAAATACTAATCTGTACCTGTTTTTTTATTCTCACAATCTCCATAAATCCACTGCATATTACTGCATATTAAAGTAAGAAAAAAACTTTTTCAAAATTGCTCCCGAAATATAAGGAGCCAATTCTTTATGTCGAATATGTGCCCGTCAACCGGCGGCAACTACTATAGAATACTTCACTTGAATTTAAAAGCCAGTTCAAATTGGCTTTTATAATCTATAGAGTGACATTTAAGCAAAGCCTTTTAATGCCAGATTTTGCAATATCATAACGCTGCAAACGATAAAGCCGCTGATAATTAGCATAACCGTAGCGTATTTCGCCTTTACCATATCAATTATTCAAATGCTGCAGCAACCTTTTCAAGCTGCTTTCTTATATCTATGTGCTGTGGGCAAGCCCTTTCGCACTTTCCGCATTTAATGCAGTCAGATGCTTTTCCATATACTTCGGCATAATTTTCATAATATACCTTATGCGTTGAAAAACCGTCGTTGTCAGCTCTTTTTTCAGCATTGAACAATTCAAAATATTTTGGGATAGCAATATTTTTAGGGCAATCATTAAGGCAATATCCGCATGCAGTGCACGGAATTGCTATGCTGGAATTTATAATATCAACGGCGTTTTTGACAATTTTAAGCTCATCTTTTGTCATTGTTTCAAAATGCTGCATACTTGCAGTATTATCCAAAAGCTGCTCCATATTAGACATGCCGCTGAGCACCATCATTACGTTTTCCAGGCTCGCTGCATATCTTATGGCCCAAGATGCAACCGACGCTTTAGGGGCATATGATTTAAAGAGCTTTTCGGCTTCTACCGGAACGCTTGCAAGAGCTCCTCCTTTTACCAGCTCCATCACAATCACCGGCTTGCCGTGCTTTACCGCCGTTTCATAGCATTTGCGCGACTGAATGCTGTCGTTGTCCCAGTCAAGATAATTTATTTGCAGCTGTACAAATTCTGTCTCAGGATGAGAAATAAGAATTTCATCAAGCAAATCGGCAGTATCATGGAAAGAAAATCCTATTTTCTTTATTTTGCCCTCGTTCTTTTTCTTCACTATAAAGTCAAACGCATTATATTTCTGCGCAATATTATAATGATTTAATCCTAGATTATGTAACAGGTAATAGTCAAAATAATCTACCCCGCACTTTTTTAATTGCTCGTCAAAAATGCGCTCCAAATCATCCTTTGATTTTAACGACATTGTAGGCAGCTTATCAGCGAGCACAAAGCTTTCACGAGGATGCCTTTTTACAAGCGCTTCTTTTATTACTTCTTCGCTCTTAAAATTATGATACATGTAAGCTGTATCAAAATATGTAAATCCGCGTTCTAAAAAAATATCGGTCATTTTACATACAGTATTTATATCTACTGTCTCGTCTTCAAGCTGCGGTAGACGCATAAAACCGAAGCCCAGTTTTTTCATCAGAAACGCCTCCAAATAAAATTTTACCTTTGTACACATGCATCAAGCTGACAAATGCATAACCATCAATTATACGAACATTGTAAATATATAATATATATATCACAAATGATAATTAAAATCAAACAATAAGAAATTAGAAAAAATTAGTCCAATTTTTCCTCATACCATAAATTTATTTGCTTATTTTTATAAAAAATATAACAAAAATTAAATATTTTTATATTAATAGACATAACTTTCTAAATTTCCTTTTTTTAATATGATATTCATCCTAAAATATAATAGATTATTATTCGCTCATCGCTGGTGAAAATGAGCCGTTTCTCCGGCGTACTTTTGATAAAATTTTTTATCTATGTTTTTTCTTACTTAAGCGTATAATAAAAATACGCCAAATTCAAATTAATGATTTGGCGTATTTTTATGGAGCTGCTAACCAGATTCGAACTGGTGACCTCTTCCTTACCAAGGAAGTGCTCTGCCTACTGAGCCATAGCAGCCTATTTATTATATTTATACTGTCACAGCATCAGTTATTATATCAATATAAATATATTTTGTCAATAATATATCTTGTGTTATATTATATTTTATGTTATTATTATTTTATAATTATTTAATAAAAATTAATATATAAATAAATTTTTATTATTAATTTTGTGGATTAATGCTTTATTTAGCTTAATCATAAACAATATTAAAAAGGAGGAAATTTTTAAAACAGCGGCAATTTTTTAAGAACATTAAAAGTAAAGGAGCATTAAAATGAAAAGATTAAGTATCAAAAGCATATGTATTACATTAGTGCTTACGACAATGATTGCTGTCATCAGTGTTATGAGCACCAGCCTATCGGCACTTGCTATGGAGCCTTTTAGCCCAAATGAGGAGTCTCAGGAAGAATTTATTGATTATATGCACAAAAATAAGGATAAAATTGAAATTAAAGTTATAGGCGATATGCCTGTAAAAAATAATATTGTTTATGAATATATTGATGAGGGTGCTGAAACAGCAAGTGTAAAATCAGTAAATTCTGAAAAAGACGCTTCAATGCAGATTAACGAAGATGAGACTTTAGTTACAGAATCTTTCCAAATAGAAAATATTAAAAAGGTCGAAAATATAACGGATGTAAAAGCTAAAACTTCTAAAGAGCAAACAAAAGCATACATAATATCAAATGAAAAAATTCAGGAATTTTTATCTGCCGAAAACATGGAGAATGTCGATAACCTATTGTCTAATGGATATTCTTTATATTTTATCACCGACAGCAATTACGAAATTGACCTTATAAATCATAAATTCGGTTTATTAGAGTCTTTGCCTAGAGAAGAAGATTATGAGATAAACACAGAATACTCTCAAAAAGTTTTAGAGGATTATACGGAGGGCGAAGAACTTCCAGAGGTCAATTCCTATACAATAGGGTGCTACATATCCCGAAACATGGCGGGAGAATACTTTTTCGGCACGCTTATGTCTAGCATAGAAAAAGAAGATATTTATGACAGTATAGTTATGCACGCCGTGCTGCGCCGCAAAAATTACACATCTTATAAAGACATTAACAATGTTAAGGCGCAGAATATTGCTTTTTCAATTACAGCCGATGCAGCTACAGAAGATGACATGTCCAATTTCCGCAACTGGGCTATTGCTGAATACGGAAGAGAAAGCTGGTTCCAGGCATATGGAGAACGAATCTCAGTATCATCACTTATGAAAATAGACGATATACATATAGGAAATATTACAACTTATGATACTTACGGCTATTCAATAGATTCTCAAAATCTTGCTCTCTATATTAATGTCATAAGAATTGGTGTAGTACCATATAATGGAGTGACAACAAAATCTGTTTATTGGGAGAATATATCTAATCAGTCTAATATTAATCTTTATGACTTTGGACCTCAGTATCAGCCGAAGACAAGCACATTAACCCTTGGCTTTAACAGCGGATTTGATGTAAAGGCAGGTTTTAACGGCGATAATTCTGTAGGCGGTTCAATAGGTTTTTCAGCAAGCTATTCGATACCATTTGAAGAAGTAGAGGTAACTAATCCTCATGCAGACCCGCAAAAACGTACTGCAACTGCTGATTTTAAATATAAATCTGGTGAAGCCCGCAAACAGTACTCTGAAAATACTGCTTATTCCGTATTCAGAGCAACCGAGAACGGCACTATTCAGTTTAATCCGCAACAAAAGGTTGTTATACAATTTAATCCTGCTTTTAGTCTTCTTATAATGACTGAGGTTGATGAGCATTATCAATACCCGATAAGCAGAACCATAACTCCAGGCGGAGCCTGCTTTTATTAATTTGGAGGAATAATAATTTGAATAAAGAGACTAAAAAATTTATTCTTAGCATAGCATTTACTGCTGTAGGCGCTTTAATCGTTTCATTGCTCTCAATAGCTGCTTCAATAAAAGACAGTATTTCTATAATATATGATGAGTTTATGTTTTCGCGTTTTGCATTTATGGGATATGGCGTCATTATTTTATATCCGCTTTTCTTCATTGGCCTGATTATGTTCGTTGCGGGGCTGATTATGCTAATAAAAGAGCTGTTGTCAGTAACTGGAGGAAAAATCAGAAAGGCTATATACAGAATTTTAGCATATGACGGACATAAAAAAGATAGTGAAAGCATGAGCAACACCGATAACAAAATCGACAATACCGATAATAAGTAACCGCTCCCCCCGTATTCAGGGCAACTGAGAGTGGTACTATTCAGTTTAATCCGCAGCAAAAGGTTGTGTTCCAGTTTAATAATAGGGTTGGACCGCTAACGTCAATTTTAACGGCAGAGCATTATCAGGCCTCAATAAACAGAACCATAACTCTAGGCGGAGCCTGCTTTTATTAATTTGGAGGGGTAATAATGAGTAAAGATAAAACTTTAATATTATTAGGCAGTGTATTTACTATTGCGGGTGCTTTAATCGTTTCCCTGCTCTCAATAGCCGCTTCAATAAGTGAGAGTATTTCTGTAATACGTGATGGGCTTATATTTTCGCGTTTTGTATTTATGGGATATGGAGTCATTATTTTATATCCGCTTTTCTTTATTGGCCTGATTATGTTCGTTGCTGGGCTGATTATTCTTATAGCGGCATTGGTGACGGCGCTCAGAAATAAATAATAGTAGTTTAAAATCTATAATATTAAACTTATAATAGAGCAAAGTCGTTCTGCACATTAAAAAGCGCAGAACGACTTATTTTATTTTGCCTTTCGCAATTTTAAGCTTTAACTGCAATTTCATTAAATTAGATTTTCATTTGTTAATATATAACTGTAAAAAGGCGCAAAATTGCCTTATATTTTATGGTTACCAATCACAAGATTGTCATTGCAGCAGTTGCCGCTTTCTCTGTCGAGCAAATAAAAATAAGCCATCCTCCCAAAGCGAGAGGATGGCGTTTATACTATATCATTGGATTCACCTTTTTATAATAGATAATACTTTTTAAAAAGCTAAAAATTGTTTTTGGTATCAACCCCTATGTCGCAGATAAAACTTTCTTAAATTCTATCTGCACAAAATTTAAAAAGTTATCTATGGCCTACGCCAACATATCCAACTGATATGGTTTCTCTGCCGCAGCCATTAACATTATAAAAAGAGTTAAGCCCCTAAACTATATATGCTTAAAAAGTTATTATCTTCTTTTATAACCAGCAAATTATATCAACACTAATAAACGGCTGCGGCTTTCTTAAACTGATTTTCAATTTCACTGTACATCGGAATCAGCTTCTTTCTTTATAAATTTCCGGCCTTTATACCGGAGCCTTTTCTCTTGTGCTTTCCTTACGCTTATATTATAATGCTAAATGGTGATTTTGTCAATACTTATTATTAATAATTTTTATTTTATTTGTTAATAATTTATAAATTAAATAAGCTGTTGACTACAGATTTAAATAATAGTAAAATATAATAAAACAATGAAATGGTTGATGCAAATGGAAAAAATAAATGAAAATGATTATAATCCGGATATAATATCTTTAAGCGATGAAAACGGGAATGAATACACCTTTGAGGTGCTTGACGCTGTTGAAACCGACACGGGACGCTATGTTGCAATGATTCCCGTTTACGACGATCCCGAAAAAATGCTTGATGATAGCGGCGAGCTCGTTGTGCTTAAGGAAATTTATGAAGACGGAGAAAACTATTTTGAAGAAATAGAAGACGATGCGGAATATGAAACTATTGCAGAAATGTTTATTGACCGTCTCTCTGACATGTTTGAAATAGATGAAGAATAACTTTATGTAGTCTGTTTCCTGCCCTGTTCGCGTATTTTGCGGTTATTATAACCCTACAAACCTTTATTTAGGGAGCTTTACTCCTCCGGTTGGATTGCAGGCCTCCCGCTGCGGCGGAAGTTGGAAGCGAGAAGGCGGAGGGTGGGCACCCACCTGCTTTGTTTTTAGCAGGTTATCTATAGCCGTATACGACAGGGCGGGAATGCTTTTTTTTACTGCTCCTATTTTTTAATATGTTTCACCGCACATATACCGATATTAAAATTTGTATATACTTGGAGAACTTAAATGAGCAATATCGTAACAATATACTCCTCTAAATACGGATATACTAAAAAATACGCCCAGTGGATTTCTGAAGCTCTGTCATGCGATTTATTTGAAAAAAAGAGCTTTAAGGCTAAAAATTTATCTCAATATAAAACTATAATTTATGGCGGCGGACTTTATGCCGGCGGCGTTAGCGGAATTTCATTACTCATAAATAATTTTGAAAATATTAAAGATAAGAATATTATTTTATTTACCTGTGGTTTAGCAGATCCTCTTGATAAAGATAATTCTGAGCATATACTTAATTCGCTGTATAAAGTTTTAACTCCTCAAATGCGTGATGTTATAAAAATTTTCAGCTTTAGGGGAGGAATAGACTATTCAAAGCTTGGCCTCATACATAAAGCCATGATGGCTATGCTGCACAGGGTTATTTCTAAAAAAGATTACTCTTCGCTTAGAAGTGAAGATAGGCAAATGCTCAGCACTTACGGAAAGCAGATTGATTTTTCAAATAAAGAATCAATAACTCCGCTTATTCATTTTATAAACAGCCTTTAATTATAACATCCAGTATGTTGGCTTCTTTTTAGATGCGCTTTTCCGCATTAATATATTCTGACAGTGTTATCAAACCCATTAAATTTATATGTATAGTTAATACAGCTTGATGCTAAATCTTATATTGCCGTAAAACAGTCGCTGCTTTTACTTAAGGAAAATACTAAAACTGCCTGCAGAATTTTCTGCAGGCAGTTTTGATTATAATACGCTTTTATCAAAACAAAGTAACGTTACAAAAAGATTTGATAAAAAATTTTAACAGGCGGCTTTTAAAAAAAGCAGACATCAAATGCAAAAAATTATCGTGTGATATCATCAAGATTATTAACCATCTTAACAAACAACAGAAGTGCATATAAAAAATTATGCTTCATTCAATTGCTATGCCAGTATCAACTCTTTATATGCATTGTTAAAGCCGTCGACTGACTGGCAGATGACTGATAAATATGACAATCTCATTACTTTTTTCGTTTTTCTACTCGCTTTTTAATATGGTGAATTCCTCGATTTTTATTCAAACATCGGGGTGGATAAATATCTATCGCCTGTATCTGGAAGTATTGCCACGATTGTCTTTGAGGCGTTTTCTTGACGCTTTGCTATTTTAATCGCAGCGCTAAGAGCCGCGCCGGATGATATGCCTACTAAAATTCCCTCTGTCTTCCCAATCTCTCTGCCGGACGCATAGGCTTCTTCATTGCTTACCTTTATTATTTCGTCATAAATGTCTGTATTCAATATATCCGGTATAAATCCGGCGCCTATGCCCTGCAGTCCGTGAGGGCCGGCATTTTCTCCCGACAGCACCGCTGACGTTTCCGGCTCTACCGCCACCACCTTGACGGCCGGATTTTTTGATTTTAAATATTCTCCCACACCTGTAATTGTTCCGCCGGTGCCGACGCCGGCCACCAAGATGTCTACTTTACCGTCGGTGTCATTATATATCTCCGGGCCCGTTGTCTGCCGGTGCACCTCAGGATTTGCCGGGTTGACAAACTGGCCCGGTACAAAGCTGCCCGGAATTTCTTTTGCAAGCTCATCCGCTTTTTCTATTGCGCCTTTCATGCCCTTTTTCCCATCAGTCAGCACCAGCTCGGCGCCATATGCTTTCATTATCTGCCGGCGCTCTTTGGACATTGAATCCGGCATGACTATTATTACCCTGTAGCCCCGCGCCGCCGCTACCGATGCAAGGCCTATTCCAGTATTTCCGGAGGTCGGCTCTATTATCACCGACTCATTATTCAGCTTTCCATCGCGTTCTGCAGCATCTATCATTGCTTTCGCCACTCTGTCTTTTACAGAGCCGGCTGGATTTAAATACTCCAGTTTTGCCAAAATTCTCGCATTTAAATTATACTTCTTTTCTATATTAACAAGCTCTAACAGCGGTGTGCCGCCGATTAACTCTTCTGCCGACCTATATATCTTTGACATTTGCATACATCTCCAAAAAATTATTTTACAATGCATCGTTTTAAAAGATTATGTTTATGCACAAGCTTAAATTACCATATGCATTCTTTTATTATTGTATATTCGTAAAATACAAGTGTCAACATATAAAATGCAAATTATAAACCGCGTAAATCTGCTTAAAATAATTAGAAGAGATATTTTAAAGTCTAATACTGCACGCACTGTTATGTGCGGGAGGTTTATATGAAAAAGAAAAATATAATAAAAATGGCATGCGGGCTTGCCATAGGTTTTATAAACGGACTATTAGGCGCCGGCGGCGGTATGCTTGCCGTGCCGCTTCTAAAAAAATACGGTCTGGATACAAAAGAGGCGCATGCAAGCTCAATTGCTGTTATTCTGCCGCTGACCATTTTCAGCGCGGCGCTTTATGTGATTTCCGGCCGAGTAAATATAAGCGACAGCTTTATTTATATTCCAACTGGAATATTAGGAGCTGTTATAGGCGCGTTTATTCTTAAAAAAATCCCTGACAAGTGGATTCGCAGGTTATTCGGCATATTTATGATATGGGCGGGCATACGCCTGTTTCTACGATGAATATCTGGGCGGCATTGATTGCCGCGCTGCTCGCCGGTGCTGCAGGGGCGTTGGGGCTCGGCGGCGGAGGCGTACTCATAATTTATTTATCGGCCTTTGCCTCTATGGACCAGCTTAAAAGTCAAGGTATAAACCTGCTGTTTTTTATCCCCCTTGCTATAATCGCAATTATTATACACAGCAAGCATCACCTTATTAAGTGGAAAGAGATTATTCCCATTTGCATCTGCGGCCTTCTAGGCGCCGTCGGCGGCTCAATTGTCGCCGGTATGATTGACGCTTCAATATTATCGAAAATATTTGCGGTGGGAATAGCCGCTCTCGGAGTAAAGGAGCTTTTCTCCAAAAGCACGGCCGACAACAGCAGCAAGAGCAAAAGCGGCACGACGTCTGAGAAAAAATCGCAGAAAAATCCGCTTGAGCATTAAAAAGTTCTTATTGCTCTGCATTGAATTGCATATAAATCCTCTATTAGCACTTAAGGCGCCAAATTGTTGCATAAAATTTCATCGCTTTACAAAAATAAAAGTATATTATATAATTATTATACTAACTTTTTGGAGGCGGCAGAAATGGCGAGCAGTTTTTCCGCTAATCTTTCGGAGCTTAGAAAAGAAAAGGGCATATCTCAAAGCGAGGCGGCAAAGGAGCTTGGCGTTTCACAAGCGCTGCTTTCACACTATGAGCGCGGCATAAGAGAATGCGGATTGGACTTTCTTATAAGAGCCGCAAAATTTTATTCTGTTTCCTGCGACTATATCTTAGGAATAAGCACAAGCCGCGATAATTCAGGGCACAGTTATGATAATCCTAAGGTAAGCCAAATTTTTGATGTATTAGACACTGTAATTAATATAGTAGACGACGCCGGCAGCAAATCTCTTAAAAACGACGTGGCCGATTTCTATCTTTATGCGCACTACTGCCTGCTTACTTCTATACAGCCATCCCGCAATGCGTCTGATATAAGCGGAAACACTTTGCCGGACAGCATCTGCTTTCAGCTTGCGCTTTCTAACATGCAGTCGCTGTGTGCAAGCGCTTATTGCGCGGCAAATAAGATAAAATATCCCGGTGTAAACTTTGTAAAACGTAAAATATCAAATATTTCAGATATGAAAAATCTCACTTCATCAAAACAAAAGGCCGCTGAAGATGCGTTATCTTATATAAAGCAAAAAATTTGCGGCAAATAAAATTGATTCTACTTAATAAAAAAGCACCAGTTTAGGACGTTGTTTTAGAAAAGCAGAGAGGGACGGCTGATGTCGTCCCTCAAAAAATTTCTTATTTCACCGCCCTTTTGAGCCGGTGTTTTTTTATCTCTGAATATCATTAAATGCTTTATGGGTATATAAGTCAAAAAATTTTTATCAAAATCACTCTGACATTACTTGTAAAATTCACAAAATGCCTTATACATCATATAAATATCAAGCTTTGATGTTGTCTCAAATGGTGAATGCATCGACAGCACCGGCACACCGATATCAAGCACGTCCATGCCAAGCCTTGCAACAAACATTGATACCGTTCCGCCACCGCCTAAGTCGACCTTGCCAAGTTCACCTGTCTGCCAAATTACTCCCGCAGAGTTAAGCATGCGGCTTATTTCGCCTATAAACTCCGCCGATGCGTCGGATGTGCCACTTTTTCCCCTTGAGCCGGTGTATTTTGTAAGCACCACGCCGTTGTTTAAATATGCGCAGTTTTTATGGTCTACTACATCTGGGAAGCATGGGTCAAATCCTACATTTACATCGGCCGACAGACACTTTGACGCAGCTATTACATTATAGCCCTCTCTTCCATCGGATTTTGCAAGGTCTGTTATGAAGTTTTCAAGATAAGCCGCCTTTAAGCCGGTATTTCCGTCGGAGCCTATCTCCTCTTTGTCGGTAAGCACGGTTATTACCGTCTTAGCAGGATTTTTGCACGCTAATGCAGCCTGCAGCGCCGGATAAGCGCACACCCTGTCGTCCTGGCCGTATGAACCGATAAGCGACCTGTCAAATCCAATATCGCGGGCTTTGTTAAGCGGTACGGCTTCAAGCTCGGCAGTTATAAAATCATACTCTGTTATGCCGTACTTCTCGTTAAGCATTTTAAGTATATTTATCTTTACAAGCTCGCTTTCATCGTCGCTCTTAAACGGACGGCTGCCTATTAAAATATTGATTTCCTCGCCCTTTATTCCGTCGGACAGAGTACGTTTCATCTGTTCCACTGCAAGATGCGGCAATAAATCATTTACTACAAAGCACGGGTCGCCCTCGTCTTCACCTATGTTTATTTCTACAGATGTTCCGTCGCTCTTTATTATAACGCCGTGTAGAGCAAGAGGAATAGCCGTCCACTGATATTTCTTTATTCCGCCGTAGTAGCAGGTCTTAAAATATGCAAAGCCGGTATCTTCATAAAGCGGATTTTGCTTCATGTCCAGCCTCGGCGAGTCAATATGCGCAGCTATAACATTTACGCCGCTGCCTATATCCTCGCTGCCTATGACAGCCAACATGACCGCCTTGCCGCGGTTGTTTACATAAACCTTATCGCCGGCGTTGTATTTTTTGCCGAATTCATACTCTTTAAATCCGTTTTTCTCCGCTGCCGCAACGGCGTATTTTACCGCCTCACGCTCAGTTTTGGATTTATTGAGGAAGTCTTTATAATCCTCGCAAAAATCGTACGCCTTGTTTACCTCCAAATCGTCCAGTCGTAAATAAGCGTTTTTCTTATCGATAAACAGCTTTTCCTTTATTATCTTTGCCTCGTTTTTTTCCATTGTTTGTTCCTCCCTTATTTTCTGTCTATTTTCAGAGGCTTTGCCCCAACATTTAACATCTTATCGTGCCGTTTGATGTATTTTACACTTAAGACGGCAAATTATATGAATTGTATTTTTTAGCAAACAGTTTATCATATATCCTTTTTACACTCAAGACTTTGTTTACATAATCATTTGTATCATCGTATGGAATACTGTCCAAGGTTTTCCCGTCTGCAGAATACCGAGGGTCGCTTAGCCAGCTGTTAACCGCACCGCGTCCCGCATGATACGCCGCAAGCATCTCCCTGTAATTTCCAAACTCGTCAAGATGAAGCCTTAAAAGTGCTGTGCCGTATTTTATATTCTGTTCAGGGTCATACATATCAGGCAGCTCGCTTCCGCCCTCTACCATTACCAGCCATTCAAGCGTCTCAGGCGTAATCTGCATCAGACCGTGCGCGTCCTTGTGAGACATAGCGTCTTTATTAAATCCGCTTTCACACCTTATTACGGCAAATACCAGCGTCGGCTCCAGCCTATTTTCGCTGCTGTATTTTACCACTAAATCCTCATACTCAGTTGGATACATCGCTTTGTATAATATATTAATGCCGGCTGCGACTATTATTACAGATAATGTCAGGAGCACGGCCGAAAAAATTGCTTTACCGGCAAGCCTCATCCGCCGACCTCCTTATTTCGTCTACAACCTGATTTGCAAGCTCTTCAAGCTCGCTTAAACTGCCGTCGTTTTCTATTATTATATCGGCTAAATTTTTATAATAATCAGCACTGTTCTGCACCGACATGCGCTGCACCGCCGCGCTGCTTTCAAGCTCGTCGCGTATAATTATCCTGCCGAGCCTTATGTCGGCGTCCGCCACTACCGCCACTGTTTTATCGCAGATTATATCTATGCCGCTTTCAAAAAGCAGCGGAGCATCTATCACCGCTATTTTTTCTCCCGCATCGCTCAGCGCCTTTACCGCGCGGCGGATGCTCATTGTTATAAACGGATGCGTTATATCGTTAAGCAGTTTGTGCTTTTTCTCATCTGAAAATGCACGGGAGGCAAGAAGCTTCCTATCAAGCGTGCCGTCGGCTTTGATTATATCGCTGCCAAAAGCCATGCCAAGCTCAGCTAAAGCGTAGCATCCCGGTGCTGTGACATCTCTTGCCGCTTTGTCGGCATCTATAATCTTTAGCCCGCGTCCGGCAAAAAACTCTGCTACAGTTGACTTTCCCGCACCTGTCGGACCTGTCAATCCGACAACATATATATTATTCATTTTATTACCCCTGTTTAATTATATGGATAATATATTATCTATATTTCACCAAATTAAACCTATGCTAAATTTATTCCTTATCGCAGTCTATTATCCTAAAAGACGCCGCCCTTATAAGCCGATTGTACAGCGCAAGACCTATGCCGTCCATATCTGGCAAGCGAATATACGCCTTTTTATAGCCACATTTGTCTATCTCTCTTAATATGTCAAACAGCCGCGCCGCCTGCATAGCGTGATTATATTTGTCGCCTAAAACAAAACAGTCATGCTTTATTCTGCCCGTATCTTCACTGAAGCATACAACGGCAGTATCATTATCAAGCGACGCTGCAAAATTTCTAAAACCGTCGTCGCTGCCCTGCACCAATATGACATCGGCAGCCGGCGAATAATGCGTATATTTCATACCCGGTGACGGCGGAGCTTTTCCCTCCTCCGCCTCCTTTAGCACATTCTGCGAAACCTCTGCTGCACCGGCCACAGACGCTATATCACTCGGAGTAACGGCGCCCGGACGCAAAATTACCGGAACGTCGCCTGTTATGTCAACCACCGTCGACTCTATTCCCACGCTGCAGCTTCCGCCGTCGACTATTAAATCTATTTTTCCGTTTAAATCGTCATAAACATGCTGCGCTGTAGTTGGGCTCGGCTTTCCGGATGTATTTGCCGACGGCGCTGCAATGGGAACGCCCGACTTTTCTATTGTCCTTAAAAATGACATGCTGTTTGGCATGCGCACGCCTATTGTATCAAGTCCGGCGCTTACCGTATCAGGTATAATATCTCTTTTCCGCATTATCATGGTAAGCGGCCCCGGCCAAAATTTTTCACTCAGCTTATATGCAAGCGGCGGAACCTCAAGAAGTAAATCTTCCGCCATTTTCATGCCGCTTACATGCACTATAAGCGGATTATCCTGCGGCCTGCCCTTTGCAGCAAATATTTTATTAACGGCCTCTTTATCAAGCGCATTTGCGCCAAGTCCATAAACCGTTTCCGTCGGCAGTGCAACAAGACCGCCGTGCTTTATCACTTCTGCTGATAATTTTGCCGCCGCTTCTATTCCATTTTCGTCTGCGGCCCTGATTATTTTTGTCAGCATCTATCTCATCACTTCATATTATTAGTTTTACACAACTTCACAATTTATTTTAAAAGAAATATTAATCTTTATAAACGCCGAATTGACGACGATGCAACTTTTTAAGATTATCTAAATTCAGCCGACAAACATTGCCGGCGACACTAATACGCGGCCTTAGTTAAAGCATATTCCACAGCCGCTATATCCGCAAGCTGCTCTACGCCGCTTTATAACACATGCATATATCTAAAGTATAAACTATTCCTCAGACTCTGCCTTAAGCTTTTCCGCGCGGTCGGCGGTAACAAGCGCATCAATCAGCTCGTCAAGGTCGCCGTCGAGTATCTGGTCGAGCTTATACAGCGTAAGTCCTATCCTGTGGTCCGTAACACGGCTCTGAGGATAGTTGTAGGTACGTATTCGCTCGCTGCGGTCGCCGGTACCCACCTGAAGCTTCCTGTTTTTTGCAATCTCCTCGCTCTGCTCCGACTGCAGCTGTTCATATAGCCTTGAACGCAAAATTTTCATTGCTTTCTCTTTGTTTTTATGTTGACTTCTTTCATCCTGACACTCAACCACTAGTCCGGTAGGTATATGCGTTATCCTTATGGCAGACTCGGTTTTATTAACATGCTGTCCGCCGGCGCCACCGGAGCGATAAGTGTCTATTTGTAAATCTGCCGGATTTATGTCAACTTCAACTTCCTCAGCTTCTGGCAGTACCGCCACCGTAACGGTAGAGGTATGAATACGCCCGGAGGCTTCGGTTTCTGGGACACGCTGCACTCTGTGAACGCCGCTCTCAAATTTCAGGCGTGAATATGCGCCGTCGCCCTCTATTATAAAGCTAACTTCTTTCATGCCGCCTATGCCGGTTTCATTGGCGCTCAGCATCTCTACTTTCCATCTTTTTGATTCAGCGTACATGTTATACATCCTGTATAATACACCGGCAAACAGCGCCGCTTCTTCACCGCCGGCGCCGCCGCGTATCTCAACTATTACGTTTTTATCGTCGTTTGGATCGGTAGGAAGCAGCAAAATTTTTATATCTTCTGTGAGCTGTTCTATTTTAGATTTTGCTTCAGACAGCTCCTCTTCCACCATCTGCTTAAAATCCGGATCCATGCCGCCCTCGCTCAGCAATTGCGCCGCCTCAGACGCCGTATCCTCCGCCGACCTGTATTCGCGGTATTTCTCTATTAGCGGAGTGAGCATTTTATGCTCTTTCATAAGCTTTGTATATCTTACCTGGTCATTATATACATCCGGCTCAAGCAGCTGTTTTGATATATCTTCATACCGCTTTTCCACCTCTTTTAGCTTTTCTATCATCTATAACGCACTCCTAATTTATTGTTTATACGGATTTATTTCTTCTCCGTCTCTTATTATCCTCTTTATATTCTTTTCGGCACGCTGCCGCGGAAGCATAATCTCATGCCCGCAGCCGGTACATTTCAGCTTAAAATCCATTCCAACCCTCAGGCAATAAAATGTATATGAGCCGCACGGATGCGGCTTTTTCATTTTCAGCACATCATTTACATGTACATCCATAGTCTTCCCCCAGACTTTTCCAGCCTAACTTATATTATATTATTATATCAGCAAAAAGGCAACACATGTATTTTGCTAAACAATATTTTAATTTGCATTTTTTAGATAATTATTAAAGTAATCAATATATCTTCATCTAATTTATAAAAAAACGGTCCGGTAAATCACCGGACCGTCATGCTTAATTTCTAAAGTAAAATTACTTAAGCTCAACCTTTGCGCCAACTTCTTCGAGCTTCTTCTTCATTTCCTCAGCGTCGTCCTTAGATACGCCCTCTTTAACAGCCTTAGGTGCGCCGTCAACAAGAGCCTTTGCCTCAGCAAGGCCGAGACCTGTTATCTCACGTACTACCTTGATAACCTTAATCTTCTCAGCGCCTACTTCTGCAAGAACTACGTCGAACTCGCTCTTCTCCTCAGCAGCAGCGGCAGCACCGCCAGCAGCAGGAGCAGCAGCTACAGCTACCGGAGCAGCGGCTGATACGCCAAACTCCTCTTCAAGAGCCTTTACAAGCTCTGAAAGCTCAAGTACTGTTAATGATTTTACTTCTTCAATTAAATTTGTTACTTTCTCTGATGCCATGATATGTTAACCTCCAAAATTTTGTTTTATTTTTTATTCACCTTTTTTCGCCGCTATGGCGTTTAAAGCTACAACCAGACCAGTCAGATTTGCATTAAGCGCATATACCAGTCCAGATATAGGTGCATTGAGTCCACCCAGAGCTTTTGCAACAAGCTCTTCTCTTGACGGCAGCTTTGCAAGAGTTTCTATATCCTCTTTTGGTGCATATTTACCGTCTATAAATCCGGCCTTGATATTAAAGGTATCGCTCTTCTCAGCATAGGCCGAAAGAATTTTTGCAGCGGCTATATAGTCGCTTTCAGACGTCGCTATAGCAGTTGTGCCGTTCAGATGCTCTTTCATCTCCGGCATATCAATATTATCAAATGCGAAAGATAAGAGCGAGTTCTTTACAACTGAATATTTAACTCCCGCCTCGCGCATTTCTTTACGAAGCTTTGTATCGTCAGCGACGTTTATGCCCTTATAATCAACAAGAACGCCTGTGCAGGAATTTTTAAGAACCTCGGTAAGCTCTTCAACCGCCTGCTTCTTTGAAGCTAAAATTTTCTCACTTGGCATGTTTTCACCTCCTACACATAAAAACTAAATGCCCGCATCCAAATGAGGATACGGGCAGTAATCAACTAAAAATACATTATGCCGGTTCCTCGGCAGGATTTATGCAATAAATGCACCTGCTGTCTTTGGAATGCTTAATTATTTTATCATATTATATTTTCGTTGTCAAGCAGCTTATTCCGCCTGCTGGCCGCCTACTCTGTTCGGATTTATCTTTATACCGGGGCCCATTGTCGTAGCTATTACGCAAGAACGTATATACTGACCCTTAGATGCAGCCGGCTTTGCCTTTACTATCGCTTCAAGCAATGTGTTGAAGTTCTCTGAAAGCTTTTCAGGTCCAAATGAGACCTTGCCTATCGGGCAGTGGATTATATTAGTTTTGTCAAGACGATATTCAATTTTACCTGCCTTAGCTTCGTTTACTGCGCGGGCAACATCCGGTGTAACGGTGCCAGCCTTCGGGTTCGGCATAAGTCCGCGCGGACCAAGTATTTTACCAAGACGTCCTACAACGCCCATCATGTCAGGCGCTGCTATTACGACGTCAAAATCCATAAAGTTTTCTTTCTGAATACGTGTTGCAAGTTCTTCAGCACCTACTATTTCAGCGCCGGCTGCCTCAGCTGCCTTTGCGGCGTCACCTTTGGCAAAGACACATACCCTTACGCTTTTACCTGTGCCGTTAGGAAGTACAACCGCACCTCTTACCTGCTGGTCTGCATGACGTGAGTCAACGCCTAAGCGCACATGCACTTCTACCGTCTCGTCAAATTTTGCTGTTTTTGTTTTTACCGCGAGATCAAAGGCTTCAGGTACGTCATACAACTTCGCACGATCTATAAGCCCTAAGCTCGCATTATATTTCTTACCATGTTTCATTTACATTTACCTCCCAATAGAGTGGTTTTCTCGGATTATTCCTCCCACCCGGGAACAGTTAATCGACTACTTCGACGCCCATGCTCCGAGCAGTTCCTGCTACTATTCTCATAGCAGAGTCAATATTGGCTGCGTTAAGATCCGGCATTTTCTGCTCCGCAATCTTTTTAACCTGTTCTTTAGTCAGCTTCGCGACCTTAACCTTATTCGGCTGACCCGAACCGCTTTCGATACCGCATGCCTTCTTTATTAAAACTGCACAGGGCGGCGTCTTTGTTATAAAGGAAAATGTGCGGTCAGCATATACCGTTATTACTACCGGTATTATCAGACCTATGTCGTTCTTTGTACGCTCGTTAAATTCCTTCGTAAACGCCACAATGTTTACGCCGTGCTGACCCAGCGCCGGACCTACCGGCGGCGCCGGTGTTGCCTTTCCGGCAGGTATCTGCAATTTGATGTAGCCCACTACTTTTTGAGCCATAGTTTGCACCTCCGATTATATGTGGTTAAGCGAAACGGCACCTCACCGTTCCTCCCATCTGCCGGCACATTTCGTGCCATTATACGGCCTTTGCCGTATATATCAAACCCTACAGGGTTTAAAACTAAACTGTTTCTACCTGGTCAAACTCAAGTTCAACCGGCGTCTCGCGTCCAAACATGGAGATTATTACCTGTACGCTGTTTTTAGACATATCTATGCTGTCTATTATTCCAATAAATCCCTCCAGCGGACCGTCTATTATCTTCACGTTGTCGCCTACATTATATCCTACTTCTACCGTATGCTTCTCTACGCCCAGTGCCTCTACTTCCTTATCGGTAAGCGGAACCGGCTTCGATGACGACGGACCTACAAAGCCCGTTACGCCTCGTACGTTTCGAACCACGTACCATGAATCATCCGTCATTATCATTTTTACGAGAACATAGCCGGGGAATATTTTGCGCTCTACTTCGCGCTTTTTATTGTCCTGTATCTCCGTTACCATTTCTGTCGGAACCTTAATATCAAATATTAAATCCTCCAACTTGCGGTTTTCCACTATCGTTTCAAGATTAGTTGCTACCTTGTTTTCGTAACCGGAATATGTGTGGACAACATACCATTTTGCTTCTTGTGACATCTATCTTCCCCCAATTGTAAGATAGTTAGCTGTAAATTACATTAAGCAATGATGCAAGGCCAAAATCTATTAGCCAGATAAATCCGCCTATTATCAGGCACATCAGCAATACTACCGTTACATTCTTTATAAGCGTCTTCTTTGTCGGCCATACTACCTTTTTTATCTCGCTCTTTAAATCTCTTAAGTAACGTCCTATTCTGGTTAATATCGTCTTTTTTGCACCTTTAGATTCAGCTACCTCGACATAGTCGGCCGTAAGCAACGATGCTACTCCGACAACAGCGCCGACAAAAAGTACAATTAACGTTATTACAGGATAAATCGTGTAATTAACGCCTGTTGATGTAAGCGTGAACGGACGATAGTCGACAAACTTAACCTCATTGCTCAGCACATACACTAAAAGCGCGATTGCTGCTACCAGCTCAAATGCCGGAGCCGCATACTTCGTGCCCTTAAACTTGAAAGACAGCGCCGCCATAAGTACACCTAAAGCCGAAAGTATAAAAGCAAATGTGAAGTACATCGACTTATACAACGTCAGCGTCTCACCAGCCATGTCATAGCTTCCGCCAAACGACAGCTGTGCGCCGGTAAGCGTTGCTGTGCCGTCCATCGATACTATCGTTACAAACGGCATAAAGAAGAGCACTATGCCTGCTACTGCCAGAATACAAGTCAGTATTTTTGTTATCCAACTGGCTGCTTTCATTCTTCTTCCTCCTTACTTCGTTTCTCTGTGGAGGGTATGCTTCCTACAGAAGCGGCAGTATTTGTTAAGCTCCAGCCTATCAGGGTCGTTCTTCTTGTTCTTCATCTTGCTGTAGTTGCGCTGCTTGCATTCTGTACATGCTAATGTTATCTTTACTCTCATTTTTTACGGCACCTCCCGTTTATTGCGGAAAAATTTAGCCTCCCTCTCGCCGGTTTGTCCGGTGCAGGATTAATCTTTAAAAATATGCATTCAAAAAAAAAGACCCTGCAGAGGTACAATTACTATACCATACAAAGTACAATTAGTCAAGCATATTTATCTTTTTTATCTAAATATTGGTAATTTTAATATCGCCCCGGCCGCCTTTATTCTCTGCTGTTATATCACACATATATAAACTTATTTTTTTATACATTCCTGTGCCTTGTAACAGACATCCCGTTAGTTATAAGCAGTTAATTGCAAGCATGTTGCAAATCCCAATTTATAGCTATAAGCGGCCGAATATAAGCTTCAGCTCTTTTAAAGCAGTGAAACCCCGCATGAGCAGGTTTTGCAGATATAAGCTTTAGTAGCATTGGCCATGTAATATTCCAAACAATTTTTGGCCGCCGTCTCGCTGTCAAACATGCCATATATGCTCGGTCCGGCGCCGCTTAACGACACTGCCATCGGAGAAAAATTTTGTATTCCTGCAGCAAGGCTACCATATCCACTGTAAAGGCGGCTGAATATATTGCCGGTGCATTTTATGGCACCGCAAAAATCGTCATTGTCATATTTTTGTAAAAAGTCCTGCGTGAAGTGCGTCCTACTGTCACTCATGCTGTCTATCATTCCGTACATTTGCCCGGTGGAGTTCTTTTCGCCGCTCTTTACTATTACAACATAATAATCGCCTATATGCTGCAGCTGCGTAATTTTCTCGCCTATACCCTTCACAAGCGCCGTGCCGCCGCTGAGGCAGAATGGCACATCCGCTCCGACGCCGAGCGCCGCCCTGCATAAATCGTCATCGCTTATCGGGCCGTATGCGGTATTAAGCATTGAAAGCACAGCCGCTGCATCAGCGCTGCCGCCGCCAAGCCCCGCCGCC
The DNA here is from genome assembly GCA_030842085.1 of Bacillota bacterium. Taxonomy (GTDB): domain Bacteria; phylum Bacillota; class Clostridia; order Oscillospirales; family Acutalibacteraceae; genus Timburyella. Next base: position 20,514 of record JAUUSE010000007.1, read on the forward strand.
TGCGGAATCTGCTTTTCTATATCTATGTGTACATCAAACCGCTTTCCCGATATTTTCATAAATTCCAATGCGGCCTTATATGCGGTGTTTTCTTCCCCGCAGCTTTTGCCAAAGCAGTTTACAGTTATCTTTCCGCCGCCGTCCGATAAACTTAAAGAAACAATATCGCACAGCGTTACCGACTGCATTACGCTCTCTATATTGTGATAACCGTCGTCTCTGCGGCCGGCTATGTCAAGCGTAAGATTTATTTTCGCCATTGCCATCGATTTAAGCTCTGTCATTAAAATCTCCCATCGCTTCGCTGATAACTGTTTTTACAAATGCTAAATCATCAAATCTTTATACGCCAAGCTCATCTAAAAAATCCTTTATGCGGCTTACAGCTTCCTTAATATGCTCTATAGAATAGCAGTACGACACCCTTATATAGCCCTCTCCGCTTTCGCCGAAAGCCGTTCCCGGTACGACCGCCACTTTTTTTGAATATATCAGTTTTTCGCAAAACTCTTCAGACGTTAGGCTGGAGCGCTTAATTGACGGAAATATATAAAACGCTCCCTCCGGCTCGAAGCAGTCAAGGCCTATTGAATTAAAGGCGTTCACTATAAACCGGCGGCGCATATCGTACTGGCCGCGCATCTCGATTATATCCTCGTCGCCGTTCTGCATAGCCTCTATGCCAGCGTACTGCGCCGTTGTAGGGGCGCACATTATCGCGTACTGATGCACCTTTATCATCTGCGATATAATCGGTTCCGGCCCGCAGGCAAAGCCTAAGCGCCAGCCCGTCATTGAATAGGCCTTGGAAAATCCGCCTACTATTATTGTATAATCATACATGCCGTCAATCTCTGCTATCGACACATGCCGGACGCCGCCATATGTAAGCTCTGCGTATATCTCGTCAGACAGCACCATTATATTGTTTTCTTTTATTATAGGAGCAATTTTTTCTAAATCCTCACGCCGCATTACAGCGCCCGTAGGGTTGTTCGGATACGGCAGTATTAAAAGCTTCGTTTTATCCGTTATTTTTTCTCTGAGCTCTTCCGGAGTAATTTTAAAATTATTCTCCATCTTTGTTTTTAAAATAACGGGTACTCCACCGCTCATTCTCGTTATCGGCTCATAGCAGACAAAGCACGGCTCAGGTATTATCACCTCGTCGCCGGGTGATATAACCGACCTTATGCATAAGTCTATCGCCTCGCTGCCGCCAACCGATATCATAACCTGCGGAACTGAATATTCAAGATTAAACCTGCGCTGCATATAATTTGAGATTTCTTCGCGCAGCTTCTTAAAACCGGCATTTGCCGTATATCTCGTCTTGCCGGAACGCAGCGAATTTATTCCCGCTTCCCTCACATGCCACGGCGTTTTAAAGTCCGGCTCGCCCACGCTCAGAGATATAACGTCGTCCATCTCCTCCGCTATGCTGAAAAATTTGCGGATGCCGGAGGGCTTCATGTCCCTTACTACCGGATTTAGTATATTATTATATTCCATAATATTACCACTCCAAAATAAAAGCCTTTTTATGCGAATATCCGAATTTTAATCGCGGTCTGCTAAGTAGTATTGTGATGCTACCACTCCGCTATGTGCACCGGCACAGCTACTGCGAGAGTGCAAAAACGCATAATACACAACAAGTCTATAAGCCGTCGCAGTGCTATAAGGCTGCAAAATTTCCTCTGCATAAATTGCCAGATTTATGCCAACCGCTCATTCGCGGCCCATCCGCTGCTCCACGGCACAGCTGATAGCGTCAAGCATCGACAAATGTCCATAAGACATGTCAGACAGTGCAGAAAATCAAAAGCTCTCAGGCGATTACTGCATCGGCACGCCGCACATAACAGCTAATAATATAAGCTCACGCAATGATTATCATATCAAAAAAGCGGCAGCACAGTAAATATCGGCCGTTTTATACTGCTGCAAAGTTTTACGCCATAGATATTACGCATTAATCAACAGTACATTATGCTTGATAATGTCAGACTTATATTAAATAACAAAGCTTCTGTCGTCCTCTTCTCCGGACGAAAGCTTAACGCCCATTTCTTTATATCTTCTCAGTACAAAGTGCGTGGCGGTAGACTGCACCGAATCCATCGGCGCAAGGCGCTTTGCAACGAACATGGCAACTTCCCTGAAAGTCTTGCCCTGCACCATTACCGCCAAGTCAAATCCGCCCGACATGAGGTATACCGACTCGACTTCCTCAAACATCATTATTTGCTCGGCTATTGTTTCAAAGCCTTCGTCCTGCTTTGGTATTACCTTTATTTCAATCAGGGCGGTAACTAATGTAGAATCCTCTTTTTCCCAGTCCACAACCGGCTTATATCCGCATATTATACCATTTCTTTCAAGAGTGCGTATATGCTCGCTTACATCCTTTTCATCCATGCCGAGCATTACCGCAATATCAGCGTCGGTATAGTGCGCGTTGTCGTTGAGAAGCTTCAGAATTTTATCCATATAATCAACTCCCGTCAAGATTTTTAATTTTACTCTATAGGTATAAGTACTGGTTCGCGGTTTTGATAAAGCGCTATCTCTTTAAATCCGCAGTTGAAAGCCGCTTTCAGACCGACATCTATATCGCTGCCTACATCGTGGCATGTGTGCGCGTCAGAGCCTATTGTTATATATTTCCCGCCTAATTCCTTAAACCGTCTTACATAATAATCATGCGGCACCAAATAACCTAAGCCCTTGCGTATGCCGGATGTGTTTATCTCCAGCGCCTTGCCGCGCTCGGCCAGGGCCGCGAGTATTTTGTCAGTCACTGCATCATATCTTTTAAAATCAATGTCATTTATGTCTATGCCAAAGTAGCGTATGGGATATGTAAGATGCGCAAGAGAATCAAAATCATATTCTTCAGCTATTGTAAGCAGCTCGTCAAAATATTTATCGAGCACAGCTCTGTAATCGTTTTTTGAGTCGGAATAGTCAAGATAATAAAAATCCTCCATGCCGACAAGATTGTGCAATGAAGCCAGTACAAAATCAAACTCACATGAGCTCAGCACCGTCTTTGCCGCTTCACTGTTTTGATTTGGCTGACCAAGCTCTATTCCTCTCAAGACCAACAGCCGTCCCTCGAACACCGATTGAGCTTTAGCAGTCTCAAAATTAGACTGGCGTATCGATTTATTATAACCCTTTTCAATATATTCATTGCATTCGCAGTGGTCGGTAATTGCTATAGCGCGCAAGCCGGCTTTCTCTGCGCATTCACACAGCAATATTCCAGAGTGCTCTCCGTCCGGGGAATTATCACTGTGCACATGCATATCTATTTTATCAGCAGTCATTGTATCACCTTCCCATATGCTGATATTTTAACATATATCACGTATAATTAAAACTCTTTTTTCCTTTTTATTTGCTACGCCAGAGTGTACTCCACATATAGCCATACTACTGTATAGCTCAGAAATCTATTAATATCCACATGACATGTTATATTTTATGCTTGCTTTATATAGTCTTAGCTTAATCCAATATTATAAATATGAACTTGTAACAAAAGCTGAAAAAGTAATCGATGTGGTGTGTCACAGAAAATCTAAGGCTAAATTTTCAAAGGCTGACAATACAATCAATCTTTGCTCAAATAGGCGCCACTTGCTGTAAAGTAGTATCAAATTTTAAAACCCAGCTTTTAAAAAAACCGTATATTTGGTAGATATATTAACCGTATTTGCTAATATAATCGGATAATTTGTACCAGTCTGAGGGTAAGCAAATAGGTAAAATCTTCCCACATTTATAATAAGTAGATATAAATTTATTCTTTAGAATGATAGAAAAGTCAAATTTGGCTTAACCTATAAAAATAGAGATAATCAAGTATGAAGGAATTTATATGTTATGCTCATTTTTTATTGTTTTTATATGGTAAATTAAATATGGGAAGCTATGCAAATATAGATTGCATAGCTTCCCATATAATTATTGTTGAATATACTTTTTAAAATTATTCGTCTGACAATTTTTTCTTCAAGTTGCTAATCCCGCGGTTAATTTTCCGGCGAACACCAGCGTTATCCCTATTCTTTCGTTGGCTTAAACGGTGCAACCGACTTTCTAAAAATGCAATTCTAGTTGAAATATTCATCACGTTTTTCCTTTCTTGAATAAATATATTTTAATAGCAGTTATTTCTTAGCGCCATAGCAGCAATAATGAAATCCATTTTTCTACAAAATTCAAATCTATAGTCACATTAATTTAAAAAACAAAAAGCGCCCGGTTACTTTACAATAACCGGGCGCACCCGACATCTTCTTTTCGACTATCAATCATTGCGATGATTCGTCCTCCGATGATATCTTCTCTATTCTATTGTTTGATTCAGCTCTTCTTCTAACAATCCAATATGCTTCTGCGTAAGCGACAATAGCCTTTCTCGCTCATCTTTGTCCAAGCGCTCAAATGAGCGTTCTTCAGCACGAATCAGCGGAGCAATTTTATCCCGCACAAGCTTTTCCCCATCTTCTGTAAAAAAAATCTGCTTATTCTTTTTGTTGCCAGAAGCAAATCTTAGAGAAATGAGTCCTTTTTCTTCCAAAGCCTTTAATGCAGTATTGATTGTCTGAGGTGCATAAAACCAAGCTTTGCAGAGCTCCTTTTGCGTACAGGAATCACCATGCTCATATAAGGAATAAAGCAGCCAAAAAGCTGAATCCGATAATCCAATTGCTTTTGCATAGTTATGATAAATTATGTTCATTTTCTTATGTGCCTGATTAAAAGCTACTAAAATAAAAGTGGTTGAAGGCTCCATTATATCCCTCTTTTTATCCGAATACAGATAAAATTATAATCCGGACTCGGATAAAAGTCAAGCTGTTTTTAAAAAATTTTATTAAAAAATAAAAAATGACTTGACAATGTATGATGAATCGTATATACTCTCAAACGTCTGATTTCATATTGTATGATTTCGGACAAACGGAGGAATTTATATGAAAAAGGAAGCCCTACCGCTTAAAACTTTGGTCTCCTTTAGGGAAGCCACTTGGGAGCTGGACAATGTTTATTCTTTGTTTCCAAAGTCATGTGGGCTGTCCGAAGCCGAATACTGGTCTCTGCTTTTGATTTATGAAGGCGTTGCAACACAGAGTCAAATCAGCGGCCAGCTGTTTCTCAGCCGTCAAACGCTTAACTCTGCTTTCAAGCAGCTGCGGGAAAAAGGTCTTATTCGTTTAGAGCCGTATGAGGAAAATCAGCGCTCTAAACAGGCTTTTTTAACTGACGAAGGAAAGGCTTTTGTGGAAAAATATGTTGTCCAGATGCATCGTGTCGAAGAAATTGCATGGGAAAAAATGGATGAAAAAGAACAGACCATGCTCACAGAATTGACACGAAAATTCAGCGGTTTAATTCGGCAGGAATTAAAATTATTAAAGTAAATATTGTTTATTGTTCATCGGAGGTTTGCGGCCGTAGCCGCAACGACCGGAGAAGATGTCGAGTGCGCTCGGTTATTTGAGAATAACCGAGCTCTTTTTACGTTTGGAGGCAATTATGAAAACAGTCGTAAATGGTGTTTTTTATGACACCTCTATAGCGCGTCCGATTTCTGTAAATTGTTTTTCTATTCGTGGACTGGCAACGGAAGAAACAATATATTGCATGCCGGATGGACACCATTTCATTATTCGCCGAATAGGAGGAAAAGAAAAGATATTGCTGCCAGCGTCGTCCGAAGAGATTATACGCTGGAAGCAATATCACGGCTAAATTCCTATCGGCCATAGATTTGCATAAAACAGGGGGATTTACATGCATTATATAATTCATACTTCCATGCCAGTGTGGGGTCGCTCCCCTCCATATATCAGCATGACAAATTTTATACTATCGTCATCGGAGGACTGGCCATCGCAATGGCCGGCTGGGTAATTCTCAGCCATAGTCGAGAAAGATGTCGGGTGCGCCCGGTTATTGCAAAGTAACCTGGCGCTTTTTTATTAATAGGTTTGGAAAGGATTTGACAACACAATGAAACTTATTTTGCAATTTATCAAGCCACACTGGAAATTGTGTGTGGCTACCATATTACTTTTGATTGTCGACGTAACGGGCACTTTGATAATTTCTACGTTTGCCGCCGAGATGCTTAATCAAGGAACGTCCGGCGCGTCTTTCGAAATGCTGCTTAATACCGGATTGAAAATGGCCTTGGCCTCAATTGTATCAAGCGTTTGCGCTATTCTGGGCGGCTATGCCTGTGCCACTTTGTCTGCACGCGTAGGCAAAGACATGAGAGTGGCAATTTACAAAAAATCTCTAAATCTTTCCATTTATGATTTTCGCCAATTTGGTACAGCTTCTATTACTACTCGTACAGTCTCCGATATAACTACCATACAATTTGCACTGACAAGCTTTATTCAAATGGTACTTCCTGTTCCGGTAATCTTTATTGTTGCACTTGCGCTGGCTTTCAGCCTTGATATTGAAATGGGCTTTATTCTACTGGCAGTGGTAGCAATTGTATTTGTTTTGGCACTGCTTATTATGAAAAGCGCTTCTCCGCTTTTTAAGAAGCTGCAAAAGCTGCTTGACCGTATGACCACTATTTTACTGGAGAACATTACCGGCGTCCGCGTAGTTCGCGCGTTTAATAATGAGGCCCGTGAAGAAAGTCGCATGGGTACTGCCTTTTCCAATTATGCACAGACTTCTATCAAGGCGAATCGCCGATTTGCTAATCTGGACGGTCTTTCCTTTTTCTTTATTAACCTTTTCGTCGTGATTGTTTACTGGCTCAGCGGCGGTCGGATTAGCTCTGGGAATTTGCAGATAGGCGATATTACCGCTGTTATCGGATATGCGATGATGGTGCTGTTCTTCCTGATGATGGCACAGATGGTCATACTGACCATGCCTCGTGCGCTGGAGTGCTGTGAACGTGTCAGGGCCGTTTTAGATCATACTCCGGAAATTCAGGACATGGTTTCCGAAGATCCAAAAGAGAGTGAGAAAGAAAACAACGAGGTCCTTGCATTTCGCGATGTTTCCTTTCGTTTTGCAGATGCGGAAGAGGACACTCTCAGCCATTTGAATTTTGTCTGCCGTCGCGGAGAGACCACTTCCATAATTGGTGGAACCGGCAGCGGTAAATCTACTGTTGCGTCTCTAATTTTGCGCTTCCACGATGTGAGCAGCGGCTCTATATGCCTAAATGGCACCGATATCCGGCAGATGACACAGCGCGGTTTGCGGGATCATCTGGCATATGTACAGCAGAAAGCATGGCTATTTTCGGGTACTGTTGCTGATAACCTGCGGTACAGCAACAAAAATGCAACTGAAGAGGAAATGATGCATGCCGCGGATGTAGCGCAGGCAGGTGAGTTTATCCGCTCACTGCCGGATGGACTAAATTCCTATGTCGCACAGGGTGGCACCAATTTTTCCGGCGGCCAGAAACAGCGTCTCTCAATTGCCAGAGCATTGGTAAAAAAGCCTGAGCTGTATATTTTCGACGACAGTTTCTCCGCTTTGGACTTTAAAACCGACGCCGCGCTGCGAAAAGCATTGGCAAATGAAACCAAAGATTCTGCCGTGCTGATTATTGCACAGCGTGTAAGTACTATTCAGCATGCAAGCCAAATTGTCGTGCTGCACGAAGGACAAATGGCGGGCATAGGCACTCACGAAGAGCTGCTGCAAAACTGCCCTGTATATCGTGAAATTTATGAATCGCAAACCAAGGAGGCACAGGAAGCATGAAACAGACGGTGAAAAAACAGCACAATCACAGCACTGCGGTACGGCTGTTTAGTCAGATTAAAGGACAACGTATTCGCCTTGCCATCGTTGCCGTTTCCATTGTAATTTACATTGCTCTTAGTATTTATAATCCTATGTATAGCGCAGTAGTAATCGACCATCTTTGGCAAAGCATCAAGGCCTCGTGGAATGACGGCATTCAATTTTCAATTACTTGGAGCAACATGGGCCGTGAATTGACACAATTAAGTGTCCAATATTTTTTCACTTGGATTTTCTATTATTTGCAGTCTTATCTTATGGCAAACGTAGCAGAGAGCCTGAACTTAGAGCTTCGAAATCAGATTGCCCGAAAGTTAAATCGGCTGCCGCTGCGCTTCTTTGACCAGAATAAAGCAGGAGAAATCCTCAGCCGTGTAACCAGCGACCTTGATAAAATTGCAGAGGTACTTCAGACTGGCCTGCTTAAGTTAGTTGTCGCCATCGGAACCATTATTGGCTCTCTTATTGTCATGTTCTATTACAGCGTATCTCTGACCTGCATCTTCCTGATTTTCATGCTCTTCAGCATGGTGATAACACAAATTGTCGCTAAAAAGAACCTACACTGTGCCGCCGAACGTCAGGAGACTATAGGCAAACTGACAGGAATTGTTGAAGAATATTATAATGGACGCAATGTAATTAAGGCGTATAATCACGAAGATGAAAGTGTAGAACAGGTTGACGCTGCAGCAGAAAAGAACCGCATCGCTAATCAGAAAGCGGACTTTTTGACCAATTGTGTAAATCCACTTATCCGTCTGCTGACTCGCCTGGCTAATGTGGTAATTGCTATCATAGCAGGCAGGGCCATGCTCCAAGGAAGCATGACAGTAGGTGTTGTGCAAGCATTTTTCCAGTACGTCAATCAGACCGCAGAGCCATTAACAGAAGCCTCGTTTATGATTAACTCGCTTCAGTCGGCGCTGGCCTCTGCTAAGCGTACATTTGAACTGCTGGACGATGAGGAGGAAATTCCTGACCCATTAAAGCCAGCGGTTTTGGAACATGCAAAAGGCAATATCGCCTTTGAGCATGTCAGCTTCGGGTATAGGCCTGATAATCTGCTTATGAAGGACATAAGTTTTGAGGCAAAGCCTGGCCAAAAAATCGCCGTTGTAGGCAGCACCGGCGCTGGCAAGACTACGTTGGTAAATCTACTTATGCGGTTCTATGAGGTAAACAGCGGTAAAATTACAGTTGATGGAGTAAACGCCGCCGAAATGAGCCGCAGGGGCCTGCGGAAAAACTTCGGTATGGTACTTCAGGATACATGGTTGTTCAGCGGAACCGTAGCTGAAAATATTGCTTACAGCAAACCTGACGCGACTCGCGAAGAAATCATCGAAGCTGCCAAAGCCGCCAAAGTAGACTACTTTATTCGCACTATGCCTCATGGCTATGATACTATGTTGGACAACGAGGCGGCCAACCTGTCTGCCGGTCAGCGTCAGCTTCTCACTATCGCTAGGGTGTTCCTTTGTAACCCACCTATAATTATTTTAGATGAGGCGACTTCAAGCGTAGATACCCGCACAGAAGTAGAAATTGGCAAAGCTATGAAGCATCTGATGAGCGGGCGAACCAGTTTTGTAATTGCCCACCGGCTTTCAACAATTCGTGACGCAGACACCATTCTGTTTATGGAGCACGGCAATATAATTGAACAGGGCAACCACAAGGAACTGCTTAAAAAGAATGGCGCTTATGCCGCACTATATTACAGCCAGTTTGAATAATAAAGTTAGCATTATAAAATACGGTAAGTACGCTCTGGATAAAATTGTCTTAAAGATTTTTACTTAATTTATACTTTACGCTCCCTTATGCCACAAAGTGGCGGAGATGGAGCGTATTTTTATATTCTGCTTAGGTTTTGTCCTCCGTTTACATCACTCATTTATCATCCAACTCTGCGCTTATCCTTTTTTGCGTAAATGGCTATCATTTTTATTTAAACTAAATTCGCCGGAAAAAATTATAATAATTACAGTATTGGCTTTAGTTATAAAAAAGCGTAGCAAATAAACTCAGCACCAAAGCCGAATATAGCGCTCATATAAGTGTTACCTATTACTAAAATTAGAAGTACTCTTATGCGCTGACCGAACGTATTTTAGATTGCATAGAAAAGCCATATGTTTATAAAATTTTTTCGTTTTTCAATGTTTATGCTGATTATTTAAAATGACATACTCCGGCGTTAATATAGATTTGCTCAGTTATGGCGGAGTAAAACTCCATATAATGGCATCTTAGTGGGCACTATTCTTAATTCAAGTTTTGGCATAAATATACCAAAAAACGAATTAAAGAATTGCATAAACTAAATTTTATATAGGAATGAAAAGCAGTCCTATAAATCAAAATGTCAAGATTTACTGCAATGCATCAGACTATCTGTTTTGTAAATAATTTTTTAGGCAGATGCAAATAGTCGCGCATAGAAATATATAATCGTCTGCATAAACAAAAAATAGTGCCGCAATCTTTTTGTCTGCAGCACCATCATACATATATTTTTTCAATTAAAACATATAAACTTAGAACCTATTGCTTTTGTTTTCTTAACTATGTCAAATTTAAATTTTTATACAAATGCGCATTTTACTGTTCTGCAAAGAATTAAAAAGTCCTCTTTTATAGATATGTCCTTTATATATTCAAGATTTATCTTCATTTTTTTAGGCAATATTTCTTCTATATAATACCTCTCAGGCTCCTCTTTGCCGGCGAGCATATCGTTTTCGTTTCTAAACTCAATGGACGCCATTCCCGTTATCCCCGGACGTACCAATAAAGTAGCCATCATTTCATCGGTATAAGCATCTACATAGTGCCTGACTTCGGGACGGGGACCTACCAAGCTCATGTGTCCGGCAAGCACGTTCAAAAACTGCGGGAATTCATCCAGCCGTGTTTTTCGCAGAAAATGTCCAAACTTCGTTATGCGCGGATCCCTATCGCCCACCGTTAGCTTTGCTCCTATTTTGTCAGCGTTTTGAACCATTGTCCTAAACTTAAATATGCGAAAAGTTTTGTCATATCTTCCAACCCTCTCCTGCCGGTAAAACACCGGCCCTTTAGAGGTGCATTTTACCAATATCCCACATATAATCAGTATCGGCGAGGTAATTAGCAGAAGCAATAAGCAGACAACTATGTCAAAAAAACGCTTAAGTGCAAAAGTCGCTCCATGCCCATCAAGATACGGCAGATATTTTTTTACTTCATCATTTTGCATGCTGGGCGGCAATTTCTCTAACTGCTTCAGCGACATACTCCACATCATCCTTCGTCATAGCCGGATACAGCGGTATCGACAATTCTTCGTCAAACAGCTTTTCCGCTTTTGGATATTGCCCGCGGGCTGTATTATAATTGCTTACATAAAACGGGTGCAGGTGCACTGGTATAAAATGTACGCTTATGCCTATATTATAGTCCTCTGTCATAATGCGTGCAAACTCGTCACGGTCTATATCGAGCTTATCATTCTTTATTCTTATGGCGTACAAATGCCATGCATGCCTGCCTTTATCGGATATTTCAAGCGGCTCTATTCCCTCTAAATCTTCAAATGCCTTGCCGTAAATATAGGCGTATTCTTCTCTTAAGCTCTGCATGCCGTCAATCTTGTCAAGCTGTGCAAGCCCTAATGCGGCGGCAATATCCGTCATATTATATTTATGCCCCGCATACTGCACCTCATACCTCCAAGAACCGCCCTTTGAATACCTATTCCACGCGTTGCGGCTCATGCCGTGAAGCGACATTACCTTCGCTCTGTTTATAAACTCCTCATCATCAGATGTGAGCATCCCGCCCTCACCAGTAGAGAGATTTTTGGTAGCGTAAAAGCTGAATGCCACCGCATTATGTCCGCCGCCGACGGGAGTGCCTTTGTATGTAGTGCATACGGCGTGCGCAGCGTCCTCCACTACAAATAGATTATGCCTTTTAGCAATATCGTTTATTCTGTCCATATCGCAGGCCTGTCCCGCATAATGCACAGGCATTATTCCCTTTGTTTTTGGCGTTATCTTCTTCTCAATCTCATCCGGATCAATCAGCCCGGTATTTTCGTCAATGTCGGCGAACACCGGCGTCGCTCCGGTATGGACTATCGTATTAACAGTAGAGCAAAAGGTATAAGGAGTGGTTATTACCTCATCGCCCGGTCCGACGCCATGCGAGAGCAGTGCAAGGTGCAGCGCCGCTGTGCAGGAGTTCACCGCCAGCGCATACTTTGCGCCGACAAGCGCAGCGAATTTCTCCTCAAACTCCGATACCTTTGGTCCTCTTGACCACCAGTTTGATTTTATTGCGTCTATAACGCCGTTAATTTCCGCCTCATCGTGGCACGGCAGGCCGTATGGCAGAAAATTTTCTCTTTTTTTCAGCGACATATATTTTTCTCCTCTCAGCTCTGATGCTTAACGCTACTTCCGCCGCAAAACATGTGCGGTAATATAATTTTATCATACGCCTAATTAATAAAGCGCTTATCTAATTATATATGACATATGAAAGCTGTGTCTATATCTAAAAATCATTTTAACGTTAAGCTCAAAATTGCTGAATTTATAATCCGAATTTTTATAAGCATATCAAAAGTAAAATAAACCCGGCTTTTGTTAGACTATACCCGGCTGTATAACTAAGTTAATATTAGCTTTAAGTTTAATCTGACGGGCGTCGAACAGAATATGATTTTAAGCATCTTTTCCGCATGAAAACTTTCTTGTTGAAAATTGCTTCGCACCTAAAATGCTTACGGCAGGGATAAACTCTTGCTTTTGAGCCCGCCGGCGTGCTGACGCACACCAATGGCAAAAAAGTGAAAAGGCATCGCAGCGGCACATTTTCAGTATATCGGGTTTATTTCCCGACAGCTTAAAGCACATCTGTTTCTTCAAGCGCAGCAATAAATTTTTTTGCAAGATTGCGGTAATCATGATACTGCTTGACATATGCAAGGCCCTTTTGCCCCATTTCATACCGCTCTTCCGGCGTCATTGCGGCTATTTTTTCTACAGCGTCGGCTACCGCCTGCGGGTCGGCCGCCGGTATTGAAAGACCGCCGCCGCTGTCGCGCACCGGGTCGTTGGGCGCCTCCACCGCATTTATTATCGGCTTTGCCGCCATAAGATAATCATAAAATTTATTCATTCCCGCGCCATATTTATAAAGCGGACTCTTTTTTGCGCCTATATACAGCGCATCCGCCATTTTAAGCATTGTCAGCACCTGATTTTTTGTCACACTGTTTATAAAATAAACATTTTTTAACCCAAGCTTTTCCGCCTGCGCCTTAAGCTTAGGCTTTACTACGCCGTCGCCGACAAGCACAACCGCTTTTCCGTCATCCATAAGCGCGGCGGAGGAAATCAAATCTTCCAGTGAGTTTGATATGGCGTGACCGCCGGCATACATAACTATAAACTTGCCGTCTGCCCGCAGCTTGTCAATAAGCGCTTTGTCCTCCGGCGGCGCCGGTTCGGAGGTGTCCTCAGCAAGTATTCCGTTTGGTACGGCACGGAATTTTGCGTCGTTTACTCCCCTCTCGCGCAGATATATGTCGGCCGCCGGCAGTATTGATATGACCCTGAAGCTGTCTTTGAGCGCTTTGTCCGTCGCATGCTGCATAAATTTCATCGCCGGATTTTTATCGGTTATATTTCCCATTTCATAAAGCGTCTGCGGCCATATGTCGTGTATTTCAAAATACAGTCTCGCCCCGGCGTGCTTTGCTATCTTTTCAGCTGGATATATATCGAACGGATACGTCGACGACGCAATAACCACATCCGGCTTAAGCTCATCCGCTAATTTCTTTGCATGGCTGCTTAGCTGTCTTACAAACGAGAACATATTGCGCACCCTGCCAAGATTATTGCCGTGATATCTATTCGTCTTTATCCAAAGATAGTTTACCCCGTCTATATTTTCAGTTGTAAAGCTCTTTTCTATAACCGGATTTTTCTTGCGAAGATGTGAAAAATCCGCTGCTATCATCGTTACATTATGTCCTGCCTTAGCCCACTCTACCGACATAAAATACGGCCTGAACTCCATACCGTGATATACCGACCCAGCGTAATGATTTATATATACTATATTCAAGGCTGCTCCCCCACTAAAACATATTTGCAAATTTATGTTAACTAAATATATATTTCTTTTTCTATAACTAATATTGACATTTTTTATCCGCATTAAGCTTATACATATTTATGTTATGTCAACTCAACTCATCCCATTCAAGCCGGAAAAGCAATTCGCCCGCTCTTCAAACGGCATAGCGCATAAATCAGGCAGAAGCGCGGCAGCCTATTTCGTCTTATATATTATTTATAAAAGCAAAAAGCCCTGCACCCAGAAGTCAGGGCCGTTTAAACCGATTTTATAGTCTGTATATATTTTCCCCTTTAATTCCGGCCATTAAATTGCGAGTATCAAAAATTAATTTAGCATTATCGGCAATGAAATTTGCATCATATGCGCTGTGGTTGGTCGCTACAACTACTATGTCCGCCGCACTCAGCGCAGCCTTATCCAGCTCTGACGATTTAAGGCATCTTCCTGCACATGTTATCTGCGGGATAAATGGGTCGTTATACGAAAAATCACAGCCGTTTTCTATAAACAGCTCTGCCATCTGCACTGCCGGCGATTCGCGCACATCGTTTATGTCCGGCTTATACGCCATGCCGAGCATCAGCACCTTTGAGCCCTTAAGCGGCTTGCTTGCTGTGTTTAATATATCTCCCACCCGCGAAACGCAATACTGCGGCATGCCGCTGTTTATCTCACACGCCGCCTCTATCATGCTGGTGGAGCATTTATACTCTTTCGCCTTGTATGTCAAATACATTGGGTCGACGGGTATGCAGTGCCCACCCGGCCCCGGTCCGGGATAAAACGCCATAAACCCATACGGCTTTGTCTTTGCGGCGTCTATTACCTCCCATATTGGTATATCCATCTTCTCACATATTTTGGCAAATTCGTTCACCAGCGCAATGTTTACAAATCTAAATGAATTTTCAAGTATCTTCTCAAGCTCTGCCACTTTGGGGCTGGACACCGGATGTATCGCGCCCTCGAGCGCCGTGCCGTAATAAAGCGCCGCCAGCTCGGTGCAAACCTGAGTAACGCCGCCTACAACCTTGGGAGTATTGCGGGTATTATACTTTTTATTGCCCGGGTCAACGCGCTCGGCCGAAAATGCCAGGAAGATATCCTTGCCTATCTCAAAGCCGCGATTTTCCAGCAGCGGCTGTATAATTTCCTCCGTCGTGCCGGGATATGTAGTGCTTTCCAACACCACAAGCGTGCCCGCCGTAACGTTCTCCGCCACTTCTTCCGCTGCGCTGCGCACATATGAAATGTCCGGCTGATAGTGATTGTCTATTGGAGTAGGCACACATATCGCTATAACATCGCAGTCCGCCAGCTTTGTAAAATCAGACGACGCCGACAATGCCGCCTTGTCTCTAAGCTCTTTTACCGTTTCACTGCTTACGTCAAGAATATGGCTTTTCCCAGAATTTATTGTGTCAACTACCTTTTCGTTTAAATCAAAACCGATAGATTTAAATCCTGATAATGCATTATTTACAAGCAGCGGCAGGCCAACATAGCCCATGCCTATTACTCCAACCACTGCCGATTTATCCTCTAATTTGCTGCGAAGTGCTTTACTGTGCATCTGCCTGTTCCCCTCTGTCTTTAATTGCATCTGATTTTTCCATGTCTTTTTTGTCATCTGTGTTTTCTATATGCCCGTTAATATCAGATATCTCCGCATCGTCATGCTTAAATGTAGGCACAAGCTTGCGCACCGCATTAAACATTGTGCATATATTCTCGCTGTCAAGCGTTGACTGCAAAGCCTTAATGTCTATTGCTAAATCCGACTGGTCATAATCCAGCGGTTTCATCACAAATATCTTGGCGTTGTTTGTCTTTGTAACATTCTCATCCTTAAGACTTATTTCCTCAAACAATTTTTCTCCCGGACGCAAGCCGGTAAACTCAATTTTAATATCCACATTAGGCTGCAGCCCCGACAGCTTTATAAGGTCGCAGGCAAGGTCGTATATTTTTACCGGCTCGCCCATGTCCAACACAAAAATTTCGCCGCCGTTTGCCATAGCGCCCGCTTCAAGCACCAGCTGAACCGCTTCCGGTATTGTCATAAAATAGCGTCGCATATCCGGATGTGTTACCGTAACAGGTCCGCCATGCTCAATCTGCTTTTGAAATGTCGGTACGACACTGCCGTTTGAGCCTAAAACATTGCCAAACCTTACCGCTGCAAAATCAGTATCAGATAAGCCGTTGAGCATTTGTATTGTCATTTCAGCAATTCGTTTTGACGCGCCCATTATATTTGTTGGATTTACTGCCTTATCGGTGGAAATCAGTATCATTTTTTCAACACCGTGCATTATGGCGGCATTAGCAACATTTAATGTACCAAATACATTGTTTTTAATCGCTTCTCGCGGATTAATTTCCATCATAGGTACATGTTTATGCGCCGCTGCATGGAAAATTATCTGCGGTTTAGTTTCCTCAAACACTTCTTTAAGCCGCTTTGTGTCCCTGACAGAGCCAAGCTTTAGGCAATACTGACCCGCATATTTCTCCCTAAGCTCTGCGTCTATATAAAACAGTCCGTTCTCATTAAAGTCGTATATAATCAGCTTTGAGCAGCCAAAAGACAGCACCTGCCGGCATATTTCAGAGCCTATTGAGCCGACGCCGCCAGTTACCATTACAACCTTGCCGCATATGAACTCCTTAACCGTCTGCATGTTGAGCTGTACACTGTCGCGCCTTAAAAGCTCCTCAAGATTTATATTTGTAACCACAGCCGTGTTAAGGTCAACGTCCGCAATATTGCCGAAGCGCCGCACCGGACATTTCATCTGCCGGCAGACCTCCATTACATATTCCAGCGTTTCCCTGTCCGCCGTCGGAATAGCAACGATAACTTCATCGACAAAATATTTCTTTATGGCTTCTTTCATCTGCTCACGGCCGCCGTATATCTTTATGCCGCCCAGCCGCTTGCCGATAAGTGATTCATCGTCGTCGATAAACACCACCGGCAGCATGTTTTCATGCGGACTTGAAAGCTTGTTCTGCAAAAATCGTCCCGCTTCGCCGGCGCCGTATATAAGCACCCTTTTATCACCCGTGCTTCGGCTAAACCTAGCATTTGTAGCCGTTACAAGGCGTATTGAAAAGCGCCCTAATATCATAAGCAGAAAAGTAAGTATGCACACGCCTGCCACGAATTCAAACATGTATCCGGTTTCCAGCCAGCGATGCGCAACGGCTAATATAACAAACGAAACAAAAGACGATATCATCTGTCTTAAACTGTCGCCCAGCCCCATGTGCTTCCACACGCTGCGGTAACAGCCGGCTATTAAATTTACTATAAATATAACCGCAAATGTAGACAGTATAAACTGCGTCTGATAATGCTGCATAGCGTACGGCGGGTTGTCAAGGTTGGAATAGCGGAATCTGTACATAGCGAAAGTAGAAAGTGCCACCGCCAAAAGATCCCACAGTATAAACGCTATTTGCGATAATCTTTTTTTCAGCTTGTCCATATCTCTTATCTTGTCCTATCTTTAAAGAGCAGGCATTGCTTTATAAGCACCACTCATATATAATTTTCCAAATAAACCTATTTTCACCAATTCCACTTAGGTATTATACGAAATATAGACGTTAAAGTCAATCTCCACACTCATTACAGTAATTTAATATTTCAAATTTTGACAAATACGTGTTATAATATCTTTCATAAAAAGCCATACCGCTTTTTTCTGGCTGTGTGGTTTTCATTTACCTTTAAGCGGCGGCCGGACGCTTTTAAAACTGCTGCTTTTTGTATTTGCAGCATCGGCAGTGCTGACAAATAATCTATTAAAATGCTTATTTGGCCTCAGTGCCGATTTACATGCGCAACTTTGCCTTTTTCAGCGGTATGCGAAGCCGATTTAATATGCACATACGGACAAATTTACCGCCATACTATATTTTGGACAAATTATTCTTTAGTTAATCTTAAAGATAAACTTATAATAAAATGTCACACTGCATTCCGCCTTTTGCCATTGTTCGAGTATACTTTGCATAAGGCGTAAGCTGCAGGCGCAGGTAAAATGATGTGCAAAAGCAAGAGTACTTAAGGCTTTGCAATATCGCTGTTTTTGTCAGAATATGTTAAAACAGAAAAGAAAGACGGCTTCGGCGCAACAGCGTCTGCCGTTAAATAAATAATTGCTTTATATAAAAACAACGGAGGTAAATATATTGAAATTTCAGGTTAACCCCAATTCATATAATTCAATATTTGTCGTGCCGGCGGACGTGGTGGACAGGCATATAAAGCTTGCCGGGAGTATACAGCTTAAAGCGCTGCTTTGGCTTATGCGCCGAAACGGCGGAGAATGGGAAATATCCGAAATGGCGTCAGCTTTAGGCGCAGCCGAGCCGGACGTTAAAGACGCCCTGCAATACTGGGTAGAGGCTGGTATTTTGATTAAATATGACGATGCTGCACCGGCAGCCGACGCAGCGGCATCTAACTTTGCCGGTGAGTCGGTAAGTAAAAATGCGCCGACGTCTTCTCCGCATGTTATAGAAAAAAGCGTAGATATTGCGGCGGCCGGCAGCACTGTAAAATTTACCAATTCTCATGACGGCAAAGGCGCGGCTGTCGGCAGCGGCGTTAAAGCGGCAATAAGCCGTCATAAAATCGACGCCGTACAAAAGCCGACGCGCGACGAGGTGGCGAGACGTGGAGCAGAATCTCCTGAAATTGCCTTTCTGCTTAATGAGGCGCAGAAAAAATTTGGCCGCAACATTAATCAGGCAGAGGCTTCTACCCTCGTTTGGCTGCACGATTATGAAGGCCTTCCCGTCGCTGTTATAATCATGATTATTGAATATATCGTCTCTGAAGGCAGAGGCACGATTAAATATCTTGAAAAAACGGCGGTGGACTGGTCGGAAAAAGATATAAACACCGTGGAAAAAGCGGAAAAGCATATCTGCGCCATAATGTCCAGCAAGAAAGCATGGGGGCGTGTGGAACGTGCAATGTCGATTGAGCACCGCCGCCCCAGCGCGAAAGAGCAGCAGGCGGCCGACAGGTGGGTTAATGAATGGGGCTTTTCGCAGGAGATGCTTCGGGCGGCATATGACCAATGCGTCGACGCGACTACTAAAATATCTATTCCGTACATAAACAAGATACTCGAAAAGTGGTATAAATCCGGCGTAAAAACACTTGACGACCTTGCCAATGAGGCGGCTGCAAAGAAAGAAGCTGCTGCCCCTCAGAAATCATATGATATTGATGAAATTGAGCGCAAAATCAGCGAGCAGTACAAATAAAGGGTGTTGTATTAATGGGATATGGAAATGAAATATATCAAGAGGCTTTGCAAATTGTAAGAGAAAGACGTCTTAAAGCAGAAGCGGCATACCGCGAAACCTATTCAAAGCTTGCCGAAATCAGGCCTGAGATAGCCGACATCGACCGTAAACTTGCTGAGCTCGGCGTAAAAGCGGCGAAAGCGGCGGCAAGCGGCGAAAACGTATTAGATATAAAGAAATATTATGACGATTTAAATAATAAAAGGGAGCAAATTTTATCTGAGCTCGGCATAAGCCCTGAGCGCATAGCCCCAATTTATGAATGCAAAAAGTGCAGCGACACCGGATATGTAAACGGTTCTCTTTGCAGCTGCGTTGAGCGCCTTGCACGTGATATATCATACAGCAGGTTAAACAGCACGGCTCCGGCGAAGCTGTCGGATTTTTCCTCCTTTAACCTTGAATATTATTCTGACAAACCGCTTGAAAACGGCGCTGTGCCGTCAAAAATAATGACGGACAATTTTATGTTTGCGATGGAGTATGCTTCAAACTTCAACATGTCGGCTAAAAGCGTTTTATTTATGGGTCCGACGGGACTTGGGAAAACGCATCTTTCGCTTGCCATTGCAAAGGCGGTAATTGATAAAAATTACGGCGTAATATACGGCAGTGCGCAGAATTTTATACGCGCCATAGAAAAGGAGCATTTTAAAAACAATTCCGACGCTGTCACGCTTGATGCATTACTGGAGTGCGATTTGCTTATTTTTGACGACCTCGGCACTGAATTTAATACGTCGTTTTCCGTGTCGGTGATGTACAACATAATAAATACCCGCCTTTTATATTCGCGTCCTACAATAATAAGTACCAACCTCACGCTGAAAGAAATTGAAGAAAGATACGGCGAGCGTATACTCTCAAGAATAATCGGCGGATATTATATAAAGAAATTCTGCGGCGAGGATATACGCAAAATTAAGGCTTTCGGATAACTGACTGCGCTAAATTAAAAACAGATTATAGTAATTATTCCGTTTCCATTTATTTTTATATCGCTATAGGCTTTTAAGCCAAAACCAGTTGCCGAGATATAAAAATGAGATGCAAAAAATCAATACCGCCGCTGAAACGATGAATTACGCAGGCTTTAGAAAATTTTTTCTTTGCAAACGCCGGATTTTTTGCTAAAGGACTTGCCTGAAGTTTTACTGCTATCATCAGTATAACTTGGCGCTTAAGCAGAAAAGGCAGCCGCATTAAAATCTGCGGCTGCAAAAAAAGAAATCATTGCTTTATCTTATGCGCTGTGATAATCGTATAGCTATGAGCGTTTACTGTTATTTCGCAGTTATCTATACGTATGTACCAGTTCTTCCCTTTCCCTGTAATAACTGCACCATTATCCAAAATTTTTGTCCTGCACCATTTTACAACATCGTTTGTTTGAATGGCAAGATTTCTTTTTATACGCTCTATGCCCATTTCTGTTGTATGAAGCTTATCTATATTTTTAATGAGTTCTATCATTTTTATCCACCGCCGTTTTTACTTGCTGATTTTATTTTATCATATTGAAATATGCGCAGCAAGGCTTATGCCTAATGCTGGATAAAATCACTCGGCGGGGCTTATAGAAAAAGGATTGCTGTTATACAGATTAAATTTATAAGTAATGTAGTAAAAAAGGAGAAAATTATTATGCTTAACTTACTTACCATAGCCGGCTCCGACAGCTGCGGTGGCGCGGGAATACAGGCAGATATAAAGACTTTTTCCGCTCATGGCTGTTATGGAATGAGCATTATAACCGCCGTCACCGCGCAAAACACGCAGGGCGTCGCCGACTCACTCGACATTCCGCCCAAAATGATAAAGGCGCAGGCGGATGCTGTTTTCAGCGACATACGCGTCGACGCCGTTAAAACCGGCATGCTCTCCTGCACTGATACTATAAGATGTGTTGCTGACATATTAAAAAAATATACTCCTAAATTTTATGTGTTAGACCCTGTTATGATTTCCAAAAGCGGTTTTGCACTGCTTAAAGATGAGGCTATCGACTCTATTATAAAGATGCTTTTGCCTATATGCACCATTGTTACCCCAAATATTCCTGAGGCTCAGGCCATCTCCGGCATAGAAATAAATTCTGAAGACGACGCAAAAGCAGCCGCTGAAAAGATCTATTCTTTCGGGCCCAAAAATGTACTCATAAAAGGCGGACATTTAAGCGGCGAGCCTGTTGATTTGCTGTATGACGGTAAAGACTTTACTATCTTTCCGGGACGCCGAATAGACACTAAAAACACCCACGGCACTGGATGTACTCTTTCCGCCGCCATAGCCTGCAATCTGGCCGGCGGCATGAATACCGCAGAGGCGGTGGGAGCGGCAAAGAAATATGTCACTACCGGCATAGAGCATTCGCTTGACATAGGCGCCGGCTGCGGACCGCTGCATCATTTTTATGATTTATATTCAAAGCAATAATTTTTATAGTTTGCTGATTTAATTCAACTTTTAATTATTGAGAAGCAAATGTATTATCAATATAATGACCGCGGCGGCATAGGTCTGCGGCAGATTTTAGAAAATGTTAATCTTTCTCTGCAGCAGTTAAACTATACTATGCAGATAATTGCGCAAAATCTGTATAAAATCAATCAAGGACTTGGAGCAGCGAGCAAAAGCTTCATCTAATGGCAGCAATGCCAATACGTAAATCGGTTAGTGTAAAAAGTCGCTGTGTCTTTAATATTATTTATATAGCTTTAAATGCGCAGCGAAGAACAAATGGATGCTTGCTGCTGTATTAAAATCTGAGCTATGACTGATTAAATATCTATAAACGCCCTTAAATCAGCATGGCGTTTGATATTGCGCCGATTATAATAGGCGGCATGCACGGCCGCTGCAATGGCGCCGTCCCACTCTCTCGAACGCGTACTGATTTCATCACAATACCTGCATAGCGTCGCCGGATTTTGTCCGATACTGGCAAGCCTGCGTAATTGGCCGGTGGCTGTTTAGTTTAAGCAAAATTAAAGCCGCCAAGGCTTTACTGGACATGTATTATCTGTTTACCGACTCGGCAGTATATCTAAAATTTATGCTTACTGACATAAAATGCCGCTTTCAATTATCCCTATTTTTAGTGAAAATTCACCTGCTTTTGAGCTTGAATTTGGCTAAAAGCCGTAGTATAATACAGATAATTGCAGTGACAGAGACGTTAATCGGTCAAATATTTTTCAGAGAGCCGCCGTTTGGTGCGAGGCGGTAAAATATCCCGGTTATAATCCCTCTTGAGCAGATGCGCTGAAACAGCAGTAAGCGTATCCGGTACTCACCGTTATGTGAGAGTATGGCTATCATGCCGTATATTAAGCGGCCGTATATTGCGGCAAATAGAGTGGTACCGCGGAAGTTCGTGCTTTCGTCTCTATATTGAGACGAAAGCTTTTTTATTTTCTGCCGCACATCACTGCTTTAATTCTTAGTTTTATTGGAGGAAGCAAAATGCTTACACTGGACAAAATCTATCACGCTTCGTATGTACTGAAAGGACATATCAGGTATACCGACCTTATCCATTCGTCCGACATATGTCCCGGCACCGACCTTTACCTCAAGACGGAAAATCTTCAGGTAACCGGCGCTTTTAAGATACGCGGCGCATTTTATAAAATATCACAGCTCAGCGAGGAGGAGAAAAGCCGCGGCGTTATCGCCTGCTCTGCGGGCAATCATGCGCAGGGCGTTGCTCTTGCCTCTACCCGCAATGGCATCAAATCGCTTATCTGCCTGCCGGACGGCGCTCCTATATCCAAGGTTGAGGCGACGAAAAAATACGGTGCGCAGGTAAAGCTTGTCGACGGCACTTATGACGATGCATATGAAGAGGCGCTGCGGCTTTATGAAAAGGAAGGTTATACTTTCATTCACCCGTTTGACGACGAGGACGTCATCGCCGGTCAAGGCACAATAGGCCTTGAGATTTTAGAGCAGCTGCCGGACGTTGAATGCGTAATAGTGCCTATAGGCGGCGGCGGACTGATATCCGGCGTTGCAATGGCGGTAAAAAAGCTTAATCCAAATGTCAAAGTATACGGCGTGCAGGCCAGCGGTGCGCCAAGCATGCAGCAGGCCATTGCTCAGGGCAAAAAAATCACACTTGACACCGTCTCTACCATTGCCGACGGCATTGCGGTAAAGACGCCGGGCGAACTTACATATGAGCTTTGCAGCAAGTATGTCGACGAAGTAGTTACTGTAACGGACGATGAGATTTCTTCAGCAATACTCACCCTCATTGAGCAGCAGAAACTTATCACAGAAGGCGCCGGCGCTGTGGCCGTTGCCGCTGCGATGTTTAACAAAGTTCCTATAGAGGGTAAAAAGACGGTATGTTTGCTCTCCGGCGGCAATATTGACGTTAATATTTTATCGCGTGTAATTAAGCGCGGCCTGCTCAAGTCCGGCCGCACATATGCCCTTAACATCGAGCTTATCGACAAGCCCGGCCAGCTTAAGGGGGTATCCTCTATTATTGCTGAAACCGGCGCCAACGTAATCGCCATACACCATGAACGCGCCGATGCAAATTCCGACATAAACGGCTGCTATTTAAGAGTGGTTATGGAGACGAGAAATTACGAGCATATCGAGCAGGTTAGAAGCGCCCTTAAAAATGCCGGCTACAAAATTTCATAAATATTAAAGGCGGATATTATTTTCGTTGTCTACTTCCCTCTCCTGTAAAGATCATGACAATTTATATTTAAAGGCAAGACTTATTAAGCTTGCGTTTATTGATTATAATAAATGCAAAATCTATAAAAGTACAAACTTGGAGGTATTTATCATGATAAAAAAAATACATACAAAAGAAGCCCCGGAAGCGATAGGACCCTATTCGCAGGCGGCAGTCATCGGTGGGATGGTTTATACATCCGGGCAAATTGCCATAAATCCTGAAACGGGTAACATAGAGGCCGAAGACATAAAGGGACAGACCCGCAGAGTAATGGAAAATCTGGCCGCAGTATTAAAGGCAGCCGACAGCAGCTTTGACGACTGCATTAAGACCACCTGCTTTTTAGCAGACATAGCAGATTTTGCCGCTTTTAACGAAGTATATGCCGAATATATTACATCAAATCCGGCGCGCTCATGCGTGGCTGTTAAGGCGCTTCCTAAAAGCGCCTTAGTAGAGGTTGAGGTTATAGCAGCCGTTAAAGAAGCCTAAGCTTTATATGCATGAGCTTTTCCGCTGTCGTTATGCGGATATACTCTAACATTTTAAATACGATTAAAAAAATCCCTGTGCTTTAAATTAAGCTGCAGGGATTTTTATTTGCATTTAAACTCTTTTAAATATAGATTTGAATATATATCCAAAATGCGGAAAAAATAATGCCGTTAGATTTTAAATACTTCTTATATCTGTATAGTATAAAGCAGTTTTTATCCGGCAGTATTTGCGAAAGGAGCGGCATGATTAATCTCAGGCAACAATCATGCGATAATAAGGTAAATATGGCAGTTACATTTATAAGGGCGGTTATTCTTTACGTTTGCGTTGTTATAGCGCTCAGGCTAATGGGAAAAAGGCAGATTGGAGAAATGCAGCCAAAAGAGCTTGTCATTACCATACTTATAGCAGAATTGGCGGCTATACCTATGTCCGACCTCAACAGTCCGCTGATAAACGGCGTAATAGCCATTCTTACCCTCATAATTTTAGAAATACTGCTGTCGGTTATATCGCTCAAAAGCAACGGATTTCGCAGAATTTTAAACGGACGGCCCGCCATTGTCATTAACAACGGAGTAATAGACCAAAAGGCTCTTAAAAACCTTAGATTTACCGTCGAAGAGCTTATGGAAAATCTGCGACAGCAGGAGGTTTTTGATATAAACGACGTGAAATACGCAATAGTGGAAACCACCGGCAAGCTCAGCGTCCTGCTTAATGCCGACAGGCAGCCGGTTACACCGTCAGATATGAATATAGCGCCGTCAAATGATGCGGCACTTAACATTTGTATTATTTCTGACGGAAAAATAAAAAAAGACAGCTTTGCCCGCTGCGGCTTAAACGAAAAGGATTTGGAAAATATACTCACCACGCGGCGGATTAAGGCAAAAGACGTCTTTCTTATGACGGCCGACGAAAAAGGAAACTATACTATTGTAAATAAAGACCACTAATTAATCCACATAATACCGGCCGGTTTTCAGCAAATGACACATCACCAATTAACAGATAACATGGGCTTTACCCGCTCACTGAATAAATATTGGCCGCAGATATATTAAATTTCACCATTAGTTTATTTATAAGTTTAATACGTAGAAAGGAGTGTCATCTTATGAAAAGGCTTATAGCCGCAGCAGTGCTTATGCTCATATTAATTTCTTTCTGCACAGTAGGAATTATTCAGATATTAGGTCACGAGGACAAAATTATCGGTATGATTTCCCAGGCCGTTGAGGCGGCGGAAAACGACGATTTTGACAAAGCATATGAGCTTGCCGTGCAAAGTGAAGAGGAATGGATAAAGTCTGAGCAAATGCTTGCCCCGTTTACCAGCCATCTTCACCTTGACGATGTAGGCCTTGCGATATCAAAACTGCCGCCGCTCATAAAATACGGCAACAAAGCGCAGTTTATATCAGAGTGCAAATATACTATTGTACAAATAAAACATCTTGCCGACAGCGAAATTCCTGCATTGACGAATATATTTTAAACCCATCGCATTATAGCCGTGTTTGCCTTTCATCAATACCCGGCTTATAAAAGATTACTGCTTTTCATCACGCAATAAGTATAGATGACACGCTAATTTTTCCCATTAAACTAAAAGAGAAAGTTTTGTGTAAACCCAATTTATCGCACGCGCTTGATTTTATCATTGTGTTATAAGCATCTGTTCTTAGTCATATATCCGCTGTATTACGCTAAAAATTTTGCTTATAGCTGCAAAAGCTCTCTGTTCGGGAATATACGCCGTATAGGGAGCTTTTACGTAAACGTTTATTTCATGGCAAATTGATGCGATATATCATACAAAGCAAGACATCACTTTTTAGCTTTTACAATTAAAAAATTTGGCTTTATATATTCCCGCTCCATAAACGGATATTTTTCAACTATCTCTTTTGTCGGACATGTCTCGCATACGTTTTTAATTATAAATCCGGCGCCGGCTACTGTCGTAAGTATCTCGCCCGTTGTGCGGTGGTATTTTTCCACGCCGTCGACAAACCAGCTTACAACCCTGCGTCCGCTCTGATTATAATTTGAAAAGGTATAGGACACCGGGCTTCCGTTTTCATTATAATTGGTTCTGCCGCCCTTACTGTCTTTTGTAGCTGTTACTATGGGATGCTCCTGTGAGAACTGTAGAAACCCACCGTCGTTTAAGGTAGTATATATATCGCGTATTAGCTTTTCAAAATTCTCTACATAGTGAAAGGCGAGCGAGCTGTATACAAAATCAAACTTTTCTTTTAATTGTGATATGTCGGTCATACTCATATTAATATATTCAATTTTTTCATTGCTTGACTCAGCCATTGCAGCATTAAGCATTTTTTCCGATATATCAATTCCCACAACGCGCCTTGCGCCTCGATGTACAAAGTCGGCACAATTGCGGCCAAAACCGCATCCCAAATCCAGCACAGACTTTCCATGTAAATCCGGCAAAAGATTTGCCATAGCAGGCTGCTCCAGCAATTCGTTGTAGTTGTCGCTGCGGCTTCTCAGCTCGTAATATCCGCTGAAAAACTCCGGATTATCGTATATATTCTGCTCCATAAACATCACCTGTTACAATAAATTTGGACATAAAAGCCGTGTAGTCATCCGGATTTTCACATATCGTACTTAAAGCAGCTAAAAGTCCCATATCATCTTTGGCTTGCAACATCCGCATGTGAAACCGTTTGATATTCTCTGATTTATTTATAAGTCTAATTGTATGAGAAATCAAGTCAAAAATCGCTGATGTTACAAAAAGCTTTAATGACTCCGGCATACAAATGCGTCAAAAGCTAAAGCACTCACTGCCTGATATTTTTTTTATAGCTTTCTTGTACAGAGTCATCCAACGCATGTGCCAGATTTTATAAAAAGAGCGCCGCACCCCAGCTTTGAGAAACTATATATCTGCATTTCTGTATTTTTCAAGCTTTTTGCCGCATTTCGACATAATTCGTTTTTTATTTTATTACATCAATATTTCACCAAGCCAAATTTTTCTGAAGTATCATGCTATTGCGATACACCATCGTTTACTGTTCTGTATACTTTTGTCCATGCAAAATCAGTCCTTTGGGCATAAATCTTTTCGCTGAAGCTTTATATTTTTTACGGCAGAAGATGTGGTTTTGTTTAACTTAAGCAGTAGATAAAACGCCGCCAAAGCATATCAAATCAGCTTTGGCGGCAAATGTTTGATTAAAAAGCATAATCTGCTATTAAAATCGGCTTATGTTTTAACAAGCCAAATTATTGATTTTCACCCGGCATTGTCCAAGCGTGGTGGTCGGTATGCAGCAGCTCATGCGATAAATGCGACAGCGGCTCGCCTAAATATTCTTCATAGCACTTCTTTATAGAGGGGTTTTCATGCGAAAATCTGAGATTATTTACCTTGTCAAGACCGTAAAGCACCTCACAGCGCTCCTCAGCCCGCTCCTCGCCGTCGGCTATAGGCTGCCCGCCACCGCCGGCGCAGCCGCCCGGACATGCCATAATCTCCACAAAGTGATACTGCGCCTTGCCTTTGCGTATAGCTTCCATAAGCTTTCTTGTATTTCCAAGCCCGCTCGCTACCGCTACCTTAAGCGTCTGCCCGGCCAAGTTAAACTCAGCTTCTTTCCAGCCATCCATGCCTCTTACCTTGCTGAAAGAGTCAGGGTCCGGATTGCGGCCGGTGACAAAATAGTAAGCTGTTCTAAGCGCCGCCTCCATAACGCCGCCGGTCGCGCCGAATATGACGCCGGCGCCAGAGCCTATTCCAAGCGGAGAGTCGAACTCTTCCTCCTCAAGAATATCAACATTTATGTGCTCAGCGCGTATGAGACGCTCTATCTCTCTTGTAGTAAGTACGACATCAACATCCTGTCCGCCGCCGGCGTCGTTCATTATGGGTATTGCCGCCTCATGCTTTTTAGCAACGCACGGCATGACGGATATTGAGTATATCTTCGACGGGTCAACACCCAGCAGCTGCGCATAATAAGACTTTGCTATGGCGCCGAACATCTGCTGCGGTGATTTTGCGCTGGAGAGCTGGTCCACCATGTCCGGATACTGCGACTTTATAAAGCGCACCCAGCCGGGACAGCATGACGTAAACATCGGGAAAGTTGTATTTTCTGCTGTCTTAAGTCTCTCCAAAAATTCGCTTGCCTCTTCCATTATGGTAAGGTCGGCGCTGAAGTCCGTGTCAAAAATATAGTTAAATCCGACCTTGCGCAGTGCAGACACCAGACGTTTTACCGTTGCAAATTCTCTTGACAGTCCAAAGGCCTCGCCCCACGCGGCGCGAACCGCCGGTGCTATCTGCACAACGGTAATCTTTTCCGGGTCGGCAAGTGCATCAAGCACCTTGTCAACGTCATCGCGCTCTCTCAGCGCGCCTACTGGGCAGTGGGTTATACACTGCCCGCAAAGTGCACAGTCAGATTCTTTTATTCTCCTGTTGCGGGAAACGTCTATAGTCGTCCTTGAGCCGGTGCCGGCAACATCCCATATGTGCAAATCTTGAATTTTGTCGCACACCTGTACGCACCTCATGCACTTAATACATTTCTGCGCATTCCTTATAAGCGGGAAGTCCGACGGCCAAGCGGCCTTGGGGAGTTTTGTCTCAAACGGCAAATCCAATATATCCAAATCGTTCGCTATTTTTTGGAGGCTGCAGTTGCCGCTGCGCGCGCATATTGCGCATCTGCAGTCGTGCTGTGAGAGTATAAGCTCAACATTGTTTTTCCTGCTCTCGCGCACTTTGGGGCTGTTGGTATGTATCACCATTCCCTCTTTTACCTTGTTGTTGCAGGCGGTGACGAGCTTTGTGCAGTCCTCCACCTCAACAACACAGACACGGCAGGCGCCTATCTCGTTTATTCCCTTGAGATAGCAGAGTGTGGGAATGGTTATCCCCGCGCTCTTAGCTGCATCGAGAATAGTCGTTTCCTCTTTTACCTTTATCTTCTGTCCGTTGATTGTTATGTTTACCATTTCTCAACCCTGCCTCCCTTAAGAATACCGAAGCCGAAGTGGTCGCACCGGAGGCAGCGCCTCGACTCTTGGTCGGCCTCCTCCTTAGTCATGCAGCATTCTATCATATTAAAGTCCTTCGCTCTCTCAGAAGGCTTGCGTTCTTTCATGTTCACCCTTGCGCAGCTTATCCTGTCGTCGAGCCGCACTTCAGGAATTTTTACATCCGTCGATATAATATGGTTGTAGCCTAAAAATTCATCTATATTAGCCGCTGCAACCTTACCGGCCGCTATTGCGCGAATAACTGTTGCCGGACCTGTAACACAGTCACCGCCGGCAAATATGCCGGTTAAATCTTTAGTATTAACGCCGCTCCAGTTAAGGGCGTCGATAACCCCTCTCTTTACCGTTACACCGTGCTTTTCAAAGGCCTTTGATTCAATGCCCTGGCCTATGGCGACTATTACCATGTCGCAGTCAAGCCTTACCTCATCCTGCTTGGAGTCGACGGGCGCCGCTCTGCCGTTCTTTATGGGTCCGATAATCTGCGGCTGCACCCACAGCGCGGCTACGTTGCCGTCCTTGTCCTTTTCAATGCGCAGCGGAGAGTGAAGGTCAAGCAGCTCGCAGCCTTCCTCTATTGCTCCCTCCACTTCTTCAGGCATGGCGGTCATATCGACGGCGCGGCGGCGGTAGGCTATTCTCAACCTCTTAGCGCCAAGCCTTATTGCCGAACGCGCAACGTCCATTGCGACGTTGCCGCCGCCTATTACCACTATGTCCTTGCCGGTAAAATCAGGCATCTCGTCGTCGCCTATGCCGCGCAGCATCTCCACCGCCGAGATAACGCCGTTAGCGTCCTCGCCCTCGATGCCTATCTTGCGGTCAATGTGCGCGCCTATTGCTATGTACACAGCGTCATATTCGTTTCTTAAATCCACAATGCTCGGATTTTCACCTATAGTAACGCCGGTTTTCACCTTTATACCAAGACTTAAAAGCTGCTCAATTTCCTCATCGAGTACCTTTCTCGGCAAGCGGTAGTTTGGTATGCCGTAGCGCAGCATACCGCCCAGCTTTTTCCGCTGCTCGAAAATAGTCACCTCATGTCCCATCAGCGTAAGGTAATACGCCGCGCTTATTCCGCAGGGACCGCCGCCTATTACAGCGACCTTTTTGCCGGTAGATACCGCCGGCACCGGCAGCGGCACATCGCCGGCCATTTCAACAGCAAAGCGCTTGAGTCCGCGGATGTTGACGGGGTCGTCCATCATCGTGCGGCGGCAGCGCACCTCGCATGGATGCTCGCATATAAGTCCGCACACCGCCGGCAGCGGATTGTCCTTTCTTATAAGCCGCACAGCGTCGCCGTACCGGCCCTCAGCCACCAGCGCGACATAGCCGGGTATGTCGACGCCCGCCGGGCACTGTGAAACACACGGCACCGGCTGATTAAGCTCCAGCTTGCAGCGGCCGCGCAGGACATGCTCCTCAAAATCGTCGCGGAAGCCCTTAATTCCCTTAAGCACCATCTCCGCCGCTTCATATCCTATTGCGCAGTCGGCGGTGTAGTATATATTCTTCGCCGTTTTTTCAATCATGTCGATGGTTTCAAGCGTGCCTTCACCATCTAATACATCCTCCATCAGCTTTTGCAGCTGGCCAAGCCCAACCCTGCACGGCACGCATTTGCCGCAGGACTGTGCATGGCACATCTTCAAAAACGACGACGCCAAATCCACAGGGCAAAGTCCCGACGGACTGGCGCTTATTCGCCTTTCAAGGTCCTTGTAAAGCTCTTCAATTGTCGTCTGAGCCTTACTTTGAGTAATTATGCTTAATCTGCTCATAATACCTCCCATTTCCTGCTCTTATATTAATTTTTATCATATTACAAATTTACTTTTCGAAGCTGTCGCCAACGATTTTTGAGTTTCAGTATACAGTAAAAAAGAGCAACATTCGTTTTATCAACAAATGCTGCCCAGGCGGTCGGTCAGTATAATCTTTTACAGCCCATCTTCATCATCCACTTATTCCGTCAGCAATATATTTATTTAAAAGGACTTTTTGCCATAACAGCAAAAAGCAGCCCTAAAATTATACTAAATTTGTGTAAATCAACGATGTTTTTAATTTTCTATATTATACCGCTGCACGTATATTTTGTCAAGTTAG
>JAUUSE010000008.1:0-49214 GCA_030842085.1 Bacillota bacterium
GTTTAAGCTTAACAGCTAAAACGGTCTTTATAATTGCCAACAAATTTATTAAAGCTATTTCTGCCCATGATGTATTATATCCAAAAGCTGGCGAATGTTTTTCTTGCCGAACGTAACATGTGTATCGTTTATTACAAGACATGGCACGCTCATAACGTTATATTTTTCCTTTAAGGCAGGAAAATGGTTAATATCATATACATTCGCCGTTACCTTTTCGTTCATGGAAGCAATCTTCTGTGCAGCGGTGACAAGCTCCGGACACATTGTGCAGGAAAGAGATACCAGTATTTTCATGTTTACCGGCTCAGCTATAGCATGTATATCATCTTCAGATTCACTGTCCACCGCCTGTCCCGGACCGGATGCGTTGTATAGCCCCAGCACAAATGATGTAAATTCATGCCCGCCGGGGACGCCGTGGAATGCAAGTCCAGTATCTTTTCCGTCAGCTGTGCACACCGACACAAATGGAAGCTCATTTTCGTCCTGTGCTTTGCCGGCGTCATCTACCGAGAGCTTGTCTGTCAGCTCTGACAGCGCATACATATACTGCTTAAGCTCCTGTGAAACGGGTCGGCCGTCAAGATACAGCTTTAGAACAAGCGGCTTTTCCATTTTTGAGAAAACAGCATTAAGCTGAGCGACCATGTCTGCCGAGAAAAGTCCGCTCTCCGACGTATTTGATGCGGCCGTTTCAGTCTTTTGAGCACTTTGCTGTGAAACATGAGCAGAAGTACTCGCCTGAGGCCGTGGATGCAGTCCCGTTTTCTGCTGCATAGCGGAGGCGTACTTCTCAAGCTCAGTAGCCGCTATAGCGCCGTCACCTACGGCGGTAACCACCTGACGAAGATTTTTTACGCATACGTCGCCGGCGGCATAAACACCATGAACACTCGTTTTCTGATTACGGTCAGTTATAACATATCCGTTATCATTAAGCTCGGCAATTCCCTTAAGAAGAGATGTGGCCGGCTCATACCCAGCGAATACAAATACGCCAAACGTATCACCGTCAGCCGGACGATACTCGGTAATTTCTCCGGTTTTAGTATTGCGGTATTTAAGAAGCCTTAAAGCCGTATCTCCAGAAACCGACTCAATCTGAGTATTTGTAAGCACAGTGATTTTCTCATTATTGCGAGCTTCATCTGCCGCCGATTTAGCGCATGAAAAGTCATCACCGCGTATTAATATAGTCACATGCTTGGCATATTTAGTTAAAAATACGCTTTCCTCTGCAGCTGCAAAGCCTCCGCCGACGACAAATACGTCCTTGCCGGTGAAAAATTCGCCGTCGCATGTGGCGCAGTATGCCACTCCGTGGCCTTTAAACTCTTCCTCGCCGGCAAAGCCGACCATACGCGGATGAGCGCCGGTTGCAATAAGCACGCCAAAGCATGATACACTGCCGCGGCTGGTATTTATTGTTTTTATATCGCCATTTACATCAAGGCTCTCGACCTCGGCAAGAAGAAACTCCGCCCCGAAGCTCTGCGCCTGTAAGCGCATTGTCTCCGTCAGCTCAGCGCCGCTCGTTTTAGCCACGCCGGGATAGTTCACTACTTCAGAGGTAATTGTAATCTGCCCGCCGAAATGCTCCTTTTCCACTATAAGCACGCGGTACTTTGCTCTTGCTAAATAGATGGCGGCCGTAAGCCCAGCCGGTCCGCCGCCTATTACTACAACATCATAAAGCTTATCAACGTTTATATCTGCCATTTTCTACAGCTGGCCTACTAAGTCAAGGCTGGGCTTTAATGTCTCTGCTCCAGGCTGCCATTTGGCAGGACATACCTCGTCGCCGTGCGCCGCTACAAACTGGCAGGCCTGTATTCTTCTGAAAAGCTCGTCGGCATTGCGGCCAATATTGCCGGCTACTACTTCATATGCTACTATCTTTCCTTCCGGATTTACTATAAAACTGCCGCGCTCTGCAACGCCGCTGTCCTCTATATATACTTCAAAATCCTTAGCCAAAGCATGCGTCGGGTCGGCCAGCATTATATACTGTATCTTCTTTATACGCTCTGAAGCATCATGCCATGCCTTGTGCACATAATGCGTATCGCATGATACTGAGTATATCTCGCAGCCTGCGGCCTTAAAATCGTCATATTTATTTGCTAAATCTTCAAGCTCTGTCGGGCATACAAATGTAAAGTCGGCAGGATAGAAGAAAAATACGCTCCATTTGCCTAATACATCCTTCTTTGTTACTGTTTTAAATTCACCATTCTGAAACGACTCTACTGAA
Source organism: Bacillota bacterium (assembly GCA_030842085.1). GTDB lineage: Bacteria > Bacillota > Clostridia > Oscillospirales > Acutalibacteraceae > Timburyella. Next base: position 2,258 of record JAUUSE010000008.1, read on the forward strand.
AAATCGCTTATTTCCTTGTTTATCATTGACATATTAATTTCCTCCCTTTTTTATTTTCACTCAGTTAATTGTTAACTGGATAAGTATAGTATATATTATACCCTGTAAAATTGTCAATATAAAAAATAAAATATCCTGCCAGTAAAGATAAAAAACTTTTTATTTGCAGCAAATTACACTCTATTTATTCCTTATAATGACTTCGCCGTTGCAGTCCATTACTGCGTCACCCCGAATCACTTCGCCTACGCTGTCCGCCACTATTCTCCCGCTGCGTGGATTTTTTACCGATATGATATTTCCCGCAATATCTGCATCTACGTCGGAATATTCAAAAGAAAAATCCGTGCCCTCCATGCGGCAGTTTACGAGTCTTAGATTTTTGCAGTAGCACAGCGGCTGTGTTCCTGATATTTTGCAGTTTATAAGCGTAAGCCTTTCTGAAAACCAGCCCAGATATTCTCCCCTTACATCAGAGTCGGTTACCGTCACGTTTTTGCTGTGCCAAAACGCCGCTTTTGTGTCCAACACCGCAGTTGTTATCTCGACGTTCTCCATATACTGAAAGGAATATTTTCCGCTCATGTGCAGATTGTCTATTTTGACATTGCTGCTTTCAAAAAGAAAATATTCAGAATTTATTTCAGAATTATATATCGACAGCTCACGGCATTTCCAACCGAACTCCGGCGAATTTATTTTGCATCCCTTTATATTTATTTTGCTGCATTCGCGCAGACATTTTATGCCGTCGATTTTGCAGTCAATAATACTGCCGCCGTGAGAATACCAAATAGGCGCCCTCGTCTTTTCGTCGAGATTAGATTCTATCATCTTAAAGTTCCGTGCATGCCACAGCGGATAGCGCAGAGAAAAATTACACTTCTGCACGATGATATCACGGCACTCCTTAAGCACCGACTCGCCGTCAGCCGGCCCTGCAAAAGTACATTCCACTACATCTGCCGATTTCAAATTATATAACGCACGTTCTTCGTCAAAGGTCTTGCGAAGAATTTCTTCTCTCATATATGCTCCTCCAAGCCCAAATTCTACTTTCGAAAATTATAACACATTCAGTATATATTTTCAAACTCACAAACTGGCAAACTAATATATTGTATTTCATTTTTGATTAATATGATCAACTCATACTTTTTCACTATAAATTTTATCGTATCTTTAGTTCGGCGTCCCGATGAACATAAAAAATTTTGCTTTTTTTAAGAATTACTCTTGACATTTAGAATAAAATAATGCAAAATATAGTTGCTTTTAAAATTCTCAAACACAATATATCGTGTTTTTCTTTTGTTTCGACAAAAGGCGGCTGTTTTTTGAAACGGCCATTAAATCCACACTATCAGCAGAGGGGATAAAGGCTATGATTCACAGCATTACAAAACGAGACGGCAGAATAGTATTATATGACCAGCAGAAGATAGCGTCTGCTATTTTAAAGGCGATGGAAGCATCCGGCGAGGGCAACGCCGCCGACGCGGCAAGAGTTGCAAACGACGTTCAGCGGTCTCTTGAGATTAAATTTGACGGAGATGCACCGGATATTGAGGCTATTCAGGATACGGTTGAACAGCAGCTTATGAATCATGGGTTCAGCGCTTCAGCCAAAGCATATATACTTTACCGCGCCAACCGCACACGCGCCAGAGAGTCAAGCACTTCTCTAATGAAAACTATCGACGAAATAACTCAGGTTGATGCTCGCAAGAGCGATATGAAGCGCGACAATGCAAATATTGACGGCAACACCGCCATGGGCAGCATGCTGCAGATAGGCGCGGCCGGCGCCAAGGCTTATAATGAGCATTATCTTCTCCGGCCGGAGCATGCCGAGGCATACCGCGAGGGAGACATTCACATACACGACTTTGACTTTTATTCTCTCACCACCACCTGCTGCCAGATAGATATTATAAAGCTGTTCCACGGCGGTTTTTCTACTGGGCATGGATATTTGAGAGAGCCGCAGAGCATTCAGAGTTATGCTGCCTTGGCTGCTATAGCAATACAGTCAAACCAGAACGACCAGCACGGCGGCCAGTCTATTCCGAATTTTGATTACGGCATGGCGGAGGGCATTGCAAAATCCTTTAGGAAAGCGTACCGCAACGAGCTTACGGAAATCGTAGAGGATTTTCTTGACGCAGAAGACTGCAGCGAGGCTGTCAAGACTGCCATTTCAGGCGCTGAAAGTGCAACGGGAGAAACGGCGCGACTTAATTGCAGCGCTGTGTTTGACAAGACTGTGGCGGATAATCTTAATAAGACATACAGCATTTCGCCGGATGACGCCGAGCATTTAATAAAGCGTGCGAGAAAGCGCGCCGAGCAGAAAACCGACAGAGATACATATCAGGCGATGGAGGGCTTTGTGCACAACCTCAACACAATGCATTCGCGCGCCGGTGCGCAGACGCCTTTCTCGTCAATAAATTACGGCACCGATATTTCTCCGGAGGGCCGTATGGCTATACGAAACATTCTCATGGCGCTGGACGCTGGGCTGGGACATGGCGAAACCTGCATCTTCCCTATCCACATATTCAAGGTTAAGGAAGGTGTAAACTACAATCCCGGCGACCCAAACTACGATTTGTTCCGGCTCAGCTGCAAGGTAAGCGCAAAGCGTCTTTTCCCGAACTTTGTCTTTATCGACGCACCCTTTAATCTTCAGTATTATCAGCCCGGCCGGCCGGAGACGGAGGTCGCGACTATGGGCTGTCGCACGAGGGTAATGGGCAATGTTTACGACCCGTCGCGTCAGATAGCATATTCAAGGGGAAATCTCTCCTTTACCTCTATAAATCTGCCGCGCATTGCCATTGAAAGCCGCGGCAACGAAGCTCTGTTTTATGAAAAGCTTCAGGGAATGCTGGAGCTTGTAGCACAGCAGCTTCTCGACAGGTTTGAGATACAGGCGAGCAAGCACGTATATAATTTCCCGTTTTTAATGGGTCAGGGCGTATGGCTTGACTCAGACAAATTAGGTCCGCACGACAGTATAAGAGAGGTGCTTAAGCACGGTACGCTGTCTATAGGCTTTATCGGACTTGCAGAGACGCTGACGGCTCTTTACGGCCATCATCATGGGGAAAGCGCCGAAATGCAGGAAAAGGGTCTTGAAATTGTTAAATACATGCGCGATTTCTGTGACGAAAAGTCAAAAGAAATGACGATGAACTTTACTCTGCTGGCAACGCCTGCAGAAGGACTTTCTGGGCGCTTTATACGCATGGACCAGAAGCGTTACGGCAAAATTGAAGGAGTAACCGACAGAGAGTATTATACCAACAGCTTCCATATACCAGTATGGTATCCGATTTCAGCTTATGACAAGATAAGGCTTGAGGGTCCGTATCACGCTCTCTGCAATGCAGGTCACATAAGCTATGTAGAGCTTAACGGCGATACGGCCAAAAACGTTGAAGCGTTTGAAGAGGTTGTGCGTTGGATGCACGATGCCGGAGTAGGCTACGGCAGCATAAATCATCCTGTCGACCGTGACCCTGTGTGCGGATATGTAGGCGTTATAAACGACGTTTGTCCGCGCTGCGGCAGGCACGAAGGTGAGTCAATCTCCCCTGAACGTCTGGCAGAGCTTAAAAAAATGTATCCAGACATCCCTGTATTTCAGGGAATTGAATAGGCCTTAAACAGTATATAGAAACGCGAAAAAACGTTAATATCATGCATCCGCACTCATTGCCCGCGGCCTGATATTTTTAATCTTGTCGGCGGCTGTCTCTGCAGGAGTTTATATGCATCTTTTATACCGCTAAGCGGCCTGGCTGGTTGTTGCTATCGTCGTCGACTATGCATTGAAACCTACTCTGTTCTCCCATATTTCTTAGATGCAAAAATATTTTAAATATTTTTATACGATTTCAGTGGACATTTATATCTATATATGGTATAATTAAGCTAGTCAAAAGCAAAATAATCATATTATATAGCATATATTGTGAAAAGAGGTTTTTTAAATGGTAGAAAATAACATAAAGGCAAAAACAGGCGACGGCATAGGATTTGAGCGTATTCGCCGCATCACCGGCTATTTGGTAGGCACAATGGACAAATGGAACGACGCAAAGCGCGCTGAGGAGCGCGATCGTGTAAAGCACAGTCTCAGCTGCGCATGCGGTGAATAATTCGGTAAAATGATAAAGATTGCTGGTATTGAAAATGACAGCATTGTAGACGGCCCTGGCATACGAACAGTATTTTTCTGCCAGGGCTGTCCGCATCATTGTATAGGCTGTCACAATGAAGAAACTTGGGATTTTTCCGGCGGCACTCCGATGGATGAGGATGAGCTTTTCAAAATTGTGGAAAATAATCCGCTCTGCCGCAAAGTTACATTTTCCGGCGGTGAGCCCTTTGCGCAGGCCGCAGGCTTTGCCAAGCTCGCAAAAAAGCTCAGAGAAAGCGGATACGAAGTGGCGTCCTACTCAGGGTACACCTTTGAAGAGCTGTTAAACGGCACAGCAGAACAAATGGAGCTCCTTTCAAATATTGATATTCTGATTGACGGCAGGTTTATTTTGGAAAAGCGCAGCTTAGACCTAAATTTCCGCGGCAGCACTAATCAGCGGATTATTGACGTGCCGAAAAGCCTTATAGAAAAAAAGGCCATATTAACGACTGACGGCAGATGGCTGGGAGAATATTAATTTAACGCATTATGATATTATAAGTGCTGTGTTAGACAATTTTTTATTCATTTCCTTAAAGCTATTTTATAAAACAATTTTTATCTTTATATTAAAAGCAGCACGGCGATAGCCGCGCTGCTTTTGTTTTAATTCCTATATATAATATTCCTGCGCGAAATAAGATATGTCGCTGCAAAATACAGCACATAAATAAGCACCATGGCCGCTGCTATAAGAGCAGAGTTTATATAAACGCTGGATACGACATCTTCAAAGCCGGCAAATTTCATTATGTTCGCGCAGATTATTGCGGACGGTATACTCATAAGCAGCGGAACAATAAACGGCATTGAGAAAAAGCTCAGCGTCTGGCGGAAGAGCGCTCTCCTCTGTTCATGTTCCCCCGCTCCTAATCTGAAAAGTATCTCGTATTTGCGTTTGTCCTCCGATATTCCTGCGAGCGTTTTGAGGGCTAAAACCGCCATTGCGAGGAACACGAATACTACAGCGACATAAATAGCGCCAATAACTAAAATTGCCGATGTACTGTTATTCTGCATGCGGTTATATTCCTTTACCATAAAATCGGTTTTGGCAGCCATAAAATCTCCGATTTCATCGTCGTGCATTTCGACGGTATATGTTAAATCGGCCAGCAGCGCCTCGGCGTCGAAGTCATTATTTTCTAAATCGATGCCATAAAGCTGATTTTCAATTTTCATGCTGTCTGTAAAGTCATCTGGAACTATTACGATAAAATATGCAAGAGATATTCGAGGATAGTTTTCGAGAAGCCCTCCAAAACTGCAGGTGCGCCCGTTTCGCGTTAAGCTTGCACCCGTAAAGTTTTGCTCAAACGGCATATTTATCATGATATAAAACTTGTTATCGCCAGACACCTCCGGCTTGCCCAAAGCTTTGGCATATTTATTAAAGTCGCTTTGCTTCATAAAAATATCGATAAGGTCGCTGTAATCAGGGCCGGTAAACTGCGTATATTTCTGCGTAAGCTCGCCGTTGCCGTCGGTATAGATACAATATGGCAGCACACTCTTTATTTTTGCGTACTTCCCTATTATATTTTCTGCTTCCTCTATATTTATCACCTCCTGCTCATCATCCGCTAAATCAAAATCGCCGACAATGTCAAAAGGAATAATGCGGTTAAGCGTCGTCTCATTGCTTATTTTCTGCGTAAAAGACACGTTGGCGCCTATTATGGCAAAAGCTATTAGGAAAGACAATACTCCCGCCATGAGCGCGTTGGATGAAAGCTTGCTGGAAAGCTGCCTAAGCACAAAAGTATTTGTACCGCGGCTGCAAAGCTTCTTATTTTTAAGCATGACGCTGACAAGGCATTTGGCCATACCTGTATGAAAAATCATTATAGCTACCGCAAAGGCAAACAGATAGCTCATCATCGCGCCGCCGTTCGCCCTGCCGGTATTCACGGCGGTGGTTATCTCATTGGAGAAAAGAATTATGCTCACTATCATGCCGGCCAGAGATATAATAGTTACGCACAGCCACAACAGCGGATGTTTTACATTTTTCTCTGACCTTTTATCGCCGTGTATGAGCTCATATACGCTTACCTTTCTTAGATACATTGCAGAGGTGACCGATGCGAGAATAAATATGCACAGCACCAGCACCACCGTCAAAATAAGTCCTTTTAGGGAGTATGTGGCAAAGGCAAATTTCATATCCATGAGGTTTGTCATTATAAGCATAAGGCCCTGATATAGAAAAAGTCCCAGCACAATGCCTAAAACAAGCGCGACTACGCCCATTATCATGGTTTCAAATATAAATATAAGCAGTATGTTTTTACGCGTCATTCCAAGCGTGAGATATGTGCCAAACTCTCGTTTTCTCAGCCGAAGCATAAAGCTGGTCGCATATCCCAGTACAAACGCCGACACTATTGCAACAAGCGCCGACAGCATTATAAGGGCGCTGTTCATTTCCCGAAAGATTGTGGAAAAGGTAAGTAGCTGCTCGCTGTATATTACGTTGTGTATTGCAAACATGAGCGAGACAGTAAGCGTTACGGTAATAAAATATATAAGATAATTTCCTACCTGCCGGCGTACGTTTCTGAGGGCCAACTTAGCAAACATCGCGCTCACCCCCAAGCGACGCCATTACGGGAAGTATTTCGTTATACATCTCCTGCCGGCTTCTTGAGCCGCGCACAATCTCGTTCCATATTTTGCCGTCCTTTAAAAATAGAATGCGGCTTGAGTACGACGCAACTACTGCGTCGTGCGTCACCATTAGAATGGTAGAGCCGAGAGATGTATTCATCTGCTCAAAGGTCTGCATAAGATTTCTGGAATTAGCTGAATCCAACGCTCCCGTAGGCTCGTCGGCAAGTATGAGCGCCGGATTTGTTATAATAGCACGCGCGCAGGCCGCGCGCTGACGCTGACCGCCCGAGAGCTCATACGGAAATTTCTTAAGTTGGTCGTCCAGTCCCAAAATCTGCGATACTCTCATTAGCTGGCTATGTGTTTCCTTTTCGCTTATCCGCTTGAGATTAAGCGGCAGCGTTATGTTTTCGCCTATAGTAAGAGTGTCGAGCAGATTATATTCCTGAAAAATAAAGCCCAATTTATCGCGGCGGAAAACTGAAAGGCTGTTTTCCTTCTGATTTGTTATGCTGCTGCCCTCTACAAGTATGTCGCCGGAGCTTACCCTGTCTATTGTAGAAATAACGTTAAGCAGTGTGGACTTGCCCGAGCCGGACGCGCCCATGATTGCGGTAAAATCGCCTTTGTTTACAGTAAAGGATATGCCGTCAAGCGCCTTTGTGACGACATTCCCGTTGCCGTAATATTTAGTTACATTCTTTACGCATAATATTTCCGTCATAAAAATACCTCCGTTTCGCATTTATCGTAACACGAAACAGAGGCTTTTGTTATAACGCAGACTGTGTGTTTCCCTTACATTTTTGTAAGAGAATTAAAGCTTAGAGTTATGCGCGTAAATTCGTTTTGCTTGGATTCGGCCTTAAATGTAATTCCCAAATTTTTGCACAGCTCATTTACTATATACAGCCCCATGCCGGTGCTGCCGCCAAGCCGTCGGCCGTTTGTGCCGGTAAATCCGCGCTCTGTTATTCGTGACACATCATAATCCGGTATGCCTATTCCATTGTCATATACTGTTATTATGCCATCCGCTGCATCAATATCTATATGGCAGCCGCGGCAGTATTTTGCGCAGTTTATCAGCAGCTGCTTTATTATAAATGATACCGCTTTTGCATCGGTATAGAGAGTAAAGTCTCCATTTGTCTCAACACTTATATTGGCGGATATTAGAACATCCATCTGCTCTTTAACCGCCTGCTCTATAATCTTTGCCGCTGATGCTTTAGTTATTGACATATCCCTGTCCGCTGTGCGCATACGTGCGTAATATAATATATTCTCTGTAAGATTATCCGCGCGCTTAAGTTCAGCCTTCAGTTTGCCTTTGTCGCCGCCGTTTGACAAAATAAGAGAACAGGCGGTAAGCGGAGTTTTTATCTCATGTATCCAGCTTTCTACATAATTACAGTATTCTTCTCTTTCTCTGCGCTCCTTTTCAACAATCCCTATAGCGTCGTGAGATATTGTCTGCATTATGTCGTAATACTGCCGCTCAATCAGATTATACGGCTTCGTCACAATTTCGCCGAGCAGATATTTTTCGTTAAGTGAACTGACAAGCTGTTTTAACCTCTTTATTCTGCTGCTGTCGAGAAAAAAGCTTACTATTACCCAACCGGCCGACAAAATCAGCAAAAACAGTTCGGCCGCTACTATCATATACGGGGAAACGCCGGCAAGTGTCATAAACACGGCAATAATTACTCCGCCCAGCCCTAAAAAGCAAAGGGTAACGGCTTTTGAAAATATATAGTCTCTAAGCTTCATAAGCGGTACCCCACTCCCCTTACGGTGCGTATAAGAGTATTGCCGCCTATTTCCTTAAGCTTCTGACGCAGGCGCTGTATATTTACATACAGCGTATTCTCATCAATATACAGGCTGTTCTGCCACAAATCCTCTATAATCTCCTGCTTTGTACAAAGCTCCTTTTTCATAAGACAAGCCAAGATGCGGGTTTCATTTTTTGTAAGCTCTGCCGTATTCCCGTTCATCGATACCGTCATAGCGGTAAAATCAAGCGTCAGCCCGTTAAGGCTTAAAACAGATGCATTCTTCCTTTTAAGCAGGCGCGATATTCTGGCAAGAAGCACCGATGAGTTATATGGCTTTCTTATATAATCATCTGCGCCGACGCCGAAAGCGAGCAGCTCATCCTCCGACGACTCTCTCGCAGTGAGAAAAATAACCGGAATATCAGAGTTAAGTCTAAGCTTGCGGCAAACTTCAAGTCCGCTTTCTAAAGGCAAGTTGATGTCCAGCAATGCAAGCTCACATGGTGGTGTGTCCACCGTTTTATAGCCATTTGCATGCAGCAAAGTTATAAGCTCATTTTTTACGCTTATGTCGTCTTCCATTACGAGTATTCTTTCCATATATCACACCTAATTTTATCATTGACAGTATTTCAGCCTATAAACATAGGACGCTATTTTATCGGCAGGTAGTAGGCGCTGATAGTCCCGCGTTTTATAGCGCACAGTATAATGATACAGCAAAGAAAAAAGCCCGTCAATTTGATGACAGGCTTTTTTAGATTAGCTAAAGCTATTATTTATACTTTTTTAAGATTTAAGCTGACTTCTTACGACGGATAGTAAATACAGCAGCTGCACCGCTTACTGCGAGCAGTACGCCTATAGATACAGGCATTGCTATGCTGCCGGCCGTCTTCGGGTTTGAAGATGTGCTGCTTGAGCCTGAAGCTGAAGACGAAGAGGAAGAAGCGTCGGAAGATGAAGCATCAGATGAAGATGAGGATGAAGTATCAGATGATGAACCTGACGGCTGTGAAGGTACAGTCGGCTCATCAATTACCGGCTCGTCCTTAACATCGTCAAGGCCTGTTACAGCATCAGATGTTTCGCCCTGTACCTTATCAGCTACGTCGCCGTTCCAGTAGTTGTTCGGAGCATCAACAGTGCCGGTAGTATTTGCATACAGTCCCGCATGATCAGCGCTTATTATGTTGTTCTCAATGCTGGCAGAGGCAGTCTCTTCAACATCTATGCCATTGTCTACACTCTGTATTGTGTTAGCTGTAATCTCAGCTGAAGCATCTCCCATGAGTATTATTGCATAGCTGCAGTCAGTCCACTCGTTGTCGGCTGTGTATCTGAGAGCCTCTATTGTGTTGCCGGTGATTGTAATATCGCTGCCTGTTCTGACAACTATACCGTTCTGACCGATTATTCCGTTATCCTCTATGCCTGTAATTGTGTTGTAATGACTACATCTGAAATTGTGACGTTGTTTACATCTGGAAGAGTGGTTCCGTCACCGATGGTAGAAACCTTAATAGCGCCACCGCTGACACCAGGGTTTGTGCTCGTTACCTTAAGATTCTTTATTGTAACATTGTCGGCCGATACAAGTATACCAGCTTGTCCTGATACTGCATAGCTTTCAGTATCAATTATTGTTTTGTCAGAACCCTGACCCTCAATTGTTACATTGGGCTCATCTATCCTGAAAGTATTGGCATCGGCAGCCTTAAAGGTGCCCTCACCCAATGTTATTACCTTGGCCGTAGCATCGTCAGCAGCTTTTACCGCTGTAATAGCCTCAGCAAATGTTGACACTGTAGATGTGTCTTCGCCAATCTTGACGTCAATTTTTCCGGCGTCAACAGCGAAAGCTGAAACCGCCGTCGCAGACACGGCAATAGGCTAAAGACACTGCACCAACTACAGCCGCTCTAAACTTGCTTACTAAGTTAGACTTTCCTTTCATAGCAATATCCTCCATAAAAAATATCAGCTTTTAATCGCTTGGATTAATAATACCACGGTTAGTATTAAAAATCAATAAAATATACAATATTTTGACTAAAAATCATTTCCACCTATTTCGACAAAAATTTGCTAAATCAGCCAAATAAAATCGCGTCGGCCTGCGCCTGATTAATCTTATCGCATTCTACCATTCTTTTTAAAACCTGTTTAAGCCGCTGATTGGCAAGTTCTGGGTCGGTTTTAGGAGAATAATTTGACGGAGCGTTCGGCAGTCCCGCCAGCATTGCGCATTCATAATCGCTGAGCTGCGACGGCACTTTCCTGAAATATCCCATTGCCGCATCATATATTCCATAATATCCGCTGCCAAAATATATTGTATTTACATACAGCTCAAATATTTCCTGCTTGCTGTAATTGTGCTCCAGCGCAAATGCCGTGAACATTTCCGCCACCTTACGCTCAATTTTCTTCTCCTGTGTATAATACATATTTTTTGCCAGCTGCTGCGTTATCGTGCTGCCGCCCTCAACAAACGACATCGATTTTATGTCGTTCCATGCGGCACGGCATATGGCTACAAAATCTATTCCAAAATGTTCTTTAAACCTGTGGTCCTCAACTGATATAACTGCGTCTATGTAAAACTGCGGTAAATCACTATATTCAGTATAGTTCTGCTTACTCTTAATCTCATCCACTTTTGCTGAAATCGGAGTATCTTTTACCACGTCTGAGTAAAGCATATACCCTCTTACGGCAAATATTGCTCCCACAATTATGATAACACCTAAAAGTATGGCTATCACTTTCCATCCAACGCTTAAAATGGATTTAAAAACTTTCATATTTTTCTCCCTTTCACTTGACATTTAATCGTACGGATTTCGGCTATCTTTAAATATTGCCAAATATCAATTTATGTATTTGTTTACCGTTATCCTTATTTTAAGGCGTCATTATTACTGTCAAGTGACTTTCATATTACAAAACCGTCACTTATTGCTTTTGTGGCGTATTATAAGCACTATAACTACAATTAATATAAAGGCGGAGCCGGCAATAATCAGCGGCATCCATGTATCTGTTATGCTTTGCCATACGCCGTCCCAGTTTATGATTTTAGGCATATTGCTTCCTCTCCTTAAGATTTGTTTTTATATCCGTCTGACGTTAAATCTGTACCATTTAATATGCAGGAATATACATGTGAACACAACTTTATAGATTTAACAATCAAGCACAAAAATTTTTTAAATGCTGTTTGAAAAACGGCGCTGCATTGATTACCTGCAGCGCCGTTAGTCTTAACAATTAGCCGGGAAAGCAGAACACTATTGCAGAGTTATATATTCTGAGTAAAGCTCTATATGCCCGCAAAAATTTTCAAGCTCCGTCATTATATAATTTCCGCCGCTCTCAAGCTGAAGAGTCGCGCTGAAATTTCCTCTTTCATCTATCTCAATATACTGCACGTCGGTATTCATTCTAAGGCGTATGCGTGCCGTCCCTGAAGATGTATATATCTTGCCGTGCACGGATATTGTCAGATTTTTAAGCGATGCGCCGCCGAACAGCACTTCTCTTCCCGACTGACCGTCATAATCTGCCGTATATTCTCCGGTATAGTTATCATACAGCTCACGGCTGCCTGCAAGATTTTTGTTAGAGGTAAGCTGATAACTGCTTATACTGTAAAATACCTTGTCAAGTTGCTCTGCCACCTTGTCAGTGTCAATTTTAAAGCTGCATGAAGAAAGAAAAAGCATGGAAAAAAGTATTAACACTGCCGCTGTAAATCGTTTCATATTTTATTCCTCCTGTGTGCTGACAATATTGTAATACTGGCGCGAGGTTATAATATATACAATTATATAGAACACAGCGAACAGCACAAAGCATCCAATGGTGATGCCTACAAGCAGCCAGAAGTTCGTTAGGCTGAACAGTGCAAGAATCTTTCGAATAAGCGGGAAAGCAAACGCTACATGCAGTCCTGCCGCAACAAGCGGCATAAAGAATATAGTAAGCACCTGAGAGTTTATGCTCTTCTTTATTTCGCGCTTTGTCATGCCCACTTTCTGAAGTATGTCAAAACGGCCTTTGTCCTCATATCCTTCGGTAATCTGTTTGTAATACATAATAAGCACTGCACCGATTATAAACACTATTCCAAGCAGTATTCCTAAAAAGAAGAGCCCGCCGTACAGCGCATAAAACCCGGCTCGCTCAGACGCCACGCCTTCAACGGTTATATTTATTTGCTGTTCATCCTCTATTGCCTTAAGCCTTGAGCTTATCTCATTTTCTATCTCTATCTGTTTCTCGTCGCTGCAGCTTAAGTCGAAAGCGTAATAGCTGTGTTTGTATGAGGTTAAATCATTTTCACCGCCGTATTTTGCGACAATCTCATCAAACATATTTTCCCACTTGTTTATATCCGGCACAAATATAAACACCGAAGCTATAACGCTCATGACATCGTTTCCGTTATCGGTGAAATCATCGACGACTTCCTTTACTTTCCATGTGCCGGCATCTTCAAGAGTTATGGTATCATAATCATAATCCGACTTTGTGGAATATATAAGCACCTCGTCGTCTGCAAGCGTCTTGCTTTCGCCCATAACCTTGTTATAATCCTCAAGCGGGACTATAAAAATCTGCCGGTAATTTCCCACATTAAGCGCTTGGACGCCGGTAAAGTTACTGAAATTATCATCGTTGAACAGCGCCTTATTGCCGTCAAAAAATCCGGCCACCCCGAGGTATCGATAATTAAGAAGATTTTCTGTGCCTACGCCTTTGTCATTCAACACATAGGCTATTGTATCCTCTACAAGCTTACTTTTTTCTGTGTCAATAGAATAGGTTTCCGTTACAATATTTCGCGGATATCTGCTTCTCAGGCTGTCCTCCGTGCCGATATAAAGAGAGGCTGTGGACATTATCATAACAAGCACCATTGTCGAGAGTATGCATATAGATGCAAGGCCTGCGCCGTTGCGCTTCATACGGTAGGCCATTGACGATACCGATATAAAGTGATTGGTCTTATAATAATAACGTTTATTTTTCTGCAGCAGTTTGCACAGCGCTACCGAACCTGATATAAAAATCATATAGGTTGCAACTATTACCATGATAACAGCTACAAAAAACCACATCAGCGCTTCTACCGGCTCTTTAATCGTTACGGCGAGATAATAAGCGCCGGCAAGCAGTATAATTCCCAAAACAGCTATAACCCAGTTGGCTTTCGGCTTTTTCTCGCCCACTGCTTCGCTGCGCAGCAGCTCAAGCGGGTTTGAAAGGTGGATTTGACGCAGAGCGTTCAGCAATATAAGCAGAAATATCACGCCGAATATGCAAACAGTCTGAAGAATTGTATTAGGGCTTATATAAAAGGAAAAGTCCGCCTCTCCGCCCAGTATGCGTATCATAAGCAGCTCGCCTATCTTGGAAAAAAGTATGCCGCTTATCATGCCGACGACTAAAGCTATTACGGCTATTATAAGACATTCCCAGAAAAGAATTCGCGCAAGGTTTATCTTACCCATGCCGAGAATGTTGTAAAGTCCGAACTCCTTTTTGCGGCGGCGCATTAAGAATGAGTTGGTATAAAACAGAAAAATCAGCGAAAATACCGCTACTACTATGCAGCCCTCTGAAAGAATAGCCTGCATTTCATCGCCGCCTGGCATTGATTTTACCGTTGCATTCGACGACAAAAACGAAACTATATAATACATAAGCACCATGCCAATACAGGTTAAAATATACGGCAGGTATATCTTGCGGTTTTTGGTTATGCCCGTCCATGCGAGCCTTGGGTAAATATAGCGGCTCATTGACGGTCACCGCCTGTCGCAAGCATTGTGAGGGTATCCGAGATTTTCTGATAAAGCTGCTCATTTGTGTTGTTGCCGCGGTAAATCTGATGGTATACCATTCCGTCCTTTATAAACAGCACACGACTGGCATGGCTCGCCGCTTTTACCGAGTGTGTTACCATGAGTATTGTCTGACCCTCGTGGTTGATTGCTGAAAAAAGCTGCAGCAGCTCATCGGTTGATTTTGAATCGAGTGCGCCGGTGGGCTCGTCGGCAAGTATAAGGCGCGGCTCGGTAATAAGCGCTCTGGCTACGGCGGCGCGCTGCTTCTGGCCGCCGGATATCTCATATGGATACTTATTTAATAAGTCGTATATCATAAGCTTGTGTGCTATTGGGTCAAGCCGATGCTTCATTTCTTTAAACGACTTTCCGGCCAGTACAAGCGGAAGAAATATATTGTCCTGCACTGAAAAGGTGTCGAGCAAATTAAATTCCTGAAACACAAAGCCTAAGTTGTCGCGCCTAAATTTTGCAATTTCAGACTCCTTTATCTTGCTGAGATCTCTTCCGTCGAGCATCACCGTACCGCCTGTCGGCTTGTCAAGCGCGGCTAAAATATTAAGCAGCGTCGTTTTGCCGGAGCCGGATTCACCCATTATTGCTACATACTCTCCCGCTTCAACGCTGAAAGACACATTCTGCAGCGCTTGGACCTGATTGCCACCAAAGCGCGTGGTATAAGTCTTTTTAAGATTTGCTACCTCTAAAATCGGCATTTTTAGTACCTCCAAAACTATTTTGCAAGAGTATTGTAACAAAAAAGGAAAATGCAGCGCCATAGATTTGGCTTACATTTTCCCATCGCAATCTTACATTTTTGAAAGATGCTTGCTAATTTTTCTATGCTAATCAAAATAAAAATAATCATAAATTTTTACAGTTCAATATCTATTTGATATTCGCCGTCAATTAAAAAGAAATCGCATCCATGTTTTTTGCACATCTCAAAATTGCGTTCATTCTCCTCCACCGCAAATTCTTTTGTGAACTGTGAGTCGTCCAGCCGAGTTTCAATAATATTAGCATATTTTTTTATTTTATCAAAATTTTCTATGATATATCTTTTTGTCATAACAAGGCAAAAATACTTTATTTGCTTTAAATATTTTTCGCTAAAATCCTCTTTCCAATTAAAAGGAATGTAGCATCCCTCAATGACAAGGTTTTGATTATTTTCAATGGCAGTTTTTATTATTTCTCTTATAATTGGCCAGAGATATGTTTGCAATTTTTCATCATTCTCTGGAGTTAATTCTGTATTTTTGCTTCGGATAAGCCCCATTTTCACCCAATCAATAGATAAATATGGATATTTATATTTTTCCAAAATCTTTTGTGCCGCAAGAGTTTTTCCTGTGTGAGAAGCGCCTGCAATCAAAACAATCATTTTTACTTTCTCCTCAAAAGGCTCTAATTTAAAGGGATATTTATAAAATTTCTTTGTCCATTTTCTTTCTATAAATTACACAGGAAAGCTGCTTTAAACATCATTTTATTGTCTTGAGAAGCAGTGTATTAAAAAGTCAAAATCAGTTTTTAAAATTTACTCTACTTCCAGCTTGTCCCTTTTAAGCTCAATATATACAACCGTGCCTTCTCCTATGGCTGATACCGCCCAAATGCGATGATGCAGATTTTTACATATTCTCGACGAAAGATAAAGTCCTATTCCACTTGCCTTTTTATCGCTTCGGCCGTTATAGCCGGTATAGCCCTTGTCAAAAATCCGCGGCAAATCTTCCGGCGCTATGCCTATGCCGGTGTCTTTAATCCTCAGTGTTTTGTCACGTTCCATGTCTATCGTTACAGTCCCGCCGGGAGGAGTATATTTTACCGCGTTGGATATTACCTGCTCTATTACAAACAGCAGCCATTTCTCATCCGTCAGCACAGTGCAGTTTACATCTTCGTAATTTAGCTTTATTTTTTTGCGTATAAACTGTGAAGCAAATTTTCTTATCGCCTGCTTTATTATATTGTCCAAATCATATTCTTTAAAAACATAATCGGTAGAAACAGAATCCAATCGCAGCACCATAAGCGCCATTTCAACATACTGCTCTATGCGCTGAAGCTCATCCGACATGTCCCTGCCAAGCTCGCTCTCATCATCCTGAAGCCGCAGCCGCATAGATGCTATAGGCGTTTTTATCTGATGCGCCCACAAATAATAATACTCCGTAAGGTCGGTATATTCTGCGCGCATTTTGTTGGTTACTTCCTGACGGTCGTTATATAAGGCGCGCACTATCTCTTGATAGTCCTCCTCAAGCGGGCTGTTTGGAGGCGGCAAATGTTCGCAGGTTACCTTTATATCGTTTATGAGCTCCTGCAGGCGGGCATGTTTCCTTACAAATAGAATAAAGTTTAAAACCAGTGCAATTATACCGATAAACAGGCAAATTGAGCCGGCGTATACCACCGCCATTACAGGCAGCTTATAAAGCATAAATATACAGGTAAATACAAGGACAAAAACAAAATAAAGCACTACTGCCTTTATATGCTGTTTTATATATTTTATCAGCAAACCCATTTTATCCACCGTTTTCCTCTTTGCCGCAATATAAGATACTATACCCTTATTTTGAGCCATGGCATCGCAAAGATTTTATTATGTATTTCTATCTGTACCCGCTGCAAAGCGGACGTCTGCACTATATGCCTACAATATGATTTAATTATATAACACTTCCTTTAGCTTGTCGAGAAAAGCCTCTTCGCCAAATGTGTTTATCTTAAAAAACATCGCCTGACTGCCGCCGGCGGTAATGGCCGAAAGGCATATAGTATCCCCCGATTTAAGCAATGTCACATTAAGGCTTACCCTGTTCCCGCCTGAGTAGCTGTACCGCTCAAACACGCGCACGCTGCAACGTGTGTCGCCTATCAGCATGTCGCTTCTGTCCTCAAGAGTGGCAGACATGCTGCCGTTTAAAATGCCCTGTTCTATTCTTGTCAAAATCTCATCAAAATTGCCCGATAGAGTTACTTCTAATTTCGCCAAGGCTGCACCTCCGATTTACACTCTTAATATATCAGCTTTGCATATTAATTGATTAAATTGGAGCTTTCAAAAGCTATTCAACAATATATCCCATGCCTACCTTTGTGGCTATAAAGTCCGGAATACCGGCGCTCTCCAGCTTTTTGCGCAGACGGTTTACATTTACGCTGAGTGTGTTCTCATCTACATAGCTGTCGCTTTCCCAAAGCCGCTGCATAAGTCTTTCTCGGCTCACTACCTTGCCTTTGTTTTCCATAAGCGTCTGCATGATTTTATATTCATTTTTGGTTAGGTCTATCTTTTCTCCGTTAAATACAATGCTGGCGTCCGCCGTGTTAAGCATTACGCCGCGGTGCTCCAGCACGGTTATACGGCTGCTGTAATCGTACGTTCTTCTAAGTATTGCCTGAATTTTTGCCATGAGCACGCTGTTGTCAAAGGGCTTTGCAATAAAATCGTCGCCGCCCATGTTCATCGCCATTACTATATTCATGTTGTCTGACGCAGACGATATAAATATGACCGGCACCTGTGATACTCGCCTTATCTGAGTGCACCAGTGGTAGCCGTTGAAAAACGGCAGAGATATGTCAAGCAGGACAAGATGCGGGTCGTACTCTGTAAAGCAAGACAGCACGTCATGAAAATCTTCGACGCATTTTGCCTCCAAATCCCACGTCTCAATCTGCTTTTTAACGGCCGCAGCTATGCCGACATCATCTTCAACAATAAGTATTCTGTACATATTCCTCACAACCAATATACATCTTAAACAATATGCGCTCAAAATTATGCGCTCTAATTTTGCTTTTGCCGCCGCAGATGTATGCGCGTATTCGCAGCAGCCGCTTTAGCCGACCATTATATAATGAAGCTGCCGTCAGCCGCTCACCGCAGACTATGCTGTATTGCTACACCCTTAGCCGGAAGGTGCGCGGCGCAAGCTTATAAATAAGCAGGCTTGCTACAATGCAGTAAATCACGCAGAAGCAGATTGCAGTTATTCCAAAAGTGAAAGTCGGCAGGCGCATCTGCATAAATGCAAAGCAGACAAAATATGTCACAAGCGATACGGCTTTATAAGTTCCGCTTTTCATCTCAATGCCGGCGTTGTAAGGCTGAAGCAGATAATACATAGTTAGGTGATGCACGGAAAAGAAGATGCTCAGCGCTACTATTGAAACCACAAACACCGCATAATTAAGCTGATTATCGGTTCCGCCGGAGACAAAAAGCAGCGCCGCAAGCCCAACTCCTATTACTACGGCCGGAGGAAGATTTATTTTTATTATCTCGCGCAGCCTTATTACAAACAGCTTTAATATCGACTTCGGCTGCTTATAAAACGAATATGTCAGCATGCTGTGGTCGCAGTTCATAAACAGCGCCTGCGTAAAGCCTATGCCTCGGTTTATTGCATACATAATAAACACAAAATACGGCAGATAAACCATAAGCAGGCTGTTTACGTCCGCATGTATTTCCGGCAGCATATAAACCGCCGCTGTCGCCGCAACGGCAAGGCAAATGCATACGGCGGTAAGCTTTAATGTCGACTTCCATAAAATACGCTGGTGCCGCTTTATAAATAAGTCATTAAAATATTCAAAGCCCTTGCGGCTGCTTGTTATATTTTCATCTGCAGATATAAACTTGCGGCTCCTGTCCCTCACCGCTGTTTTCTTGGACTGTACCTGACTCTTGGCGTTAACAAGTATTTTATGATACATTTGTCTGTATTCGCCAAATCTGGCAATTTTAACACAGGAAAGCACCCCTGCCGCAATAGTTGCAACAGCGGCGATGATAAATACAAGCTCCGGCATCGCAAGTCCTGCCGCTGGAAGTCCGAAAGCGGCGGCAAAAAGCAGCACAATAAGTATCCATGTAGCAGCGCTTGGACCGTTTTCATTAACGGCTTTACCGCTTTTCTCATATATTATTAAGTATATCGCAGCTACAATAAGCTTCATGCCGGCAATAAAGAAAGGCAAAATTGCGCACAGCCACAGCGGAAACGACAAAAGGCTTCCGAAAAGCATTGTGAACGGAATAAATCCCACTATCACTTTCAAAATAGCATAGCCGTAATTTGTAAGCGTATATTTTTTAGCGTCCATCCTCATCAATATCATTGCATAGTATTTGTCGTTTGTGGGATTAAACATGTAGGTATTCATAAGCGCTCCGATTATTGTGAGAAAGAAAAAAGAATGCAGGAATATAGCGCTATGCGGTATTTGAACATTTTCAAACACTGTCTGCACGCCAAAAAACACGACCGCTAAATATATAGCCTTGCCGGCAAATATCGATATAAATTCCCAAATAGCGGCTATTACGTTCGCCAGCACCTTAAGCCAGCCGGCGCTGTATAAAGAAGACGGCAGCAGCCGGCCTATAAACGGAATTTGCTTTATAGAATACAGGATTCCGTTAACCCTGTATGTATTCTTAAGTGAAAAGGATATAAAAAAGCTGTTAATCATCTATATCATCCCTCAGCGCTGCAAGTATTTTGGCCTTAAAGTCATGACTGTCAAGATTAGATTTGTCAACCGTCTCTATCTCGCCGTGGCTCAGCAGCACGATTTCGTCGCATAAATCCAGCGCCAAATCCAAAATGTGCGTAGAGAATATCGTCACCCTATCGGACTTCAGCGAGCGCAAAAGCTGCTTCATCTCCTCGGCAACGACAACGTCAAGAGATGTAAGCGGCTCGTCTAACAGCAAAAGGTTTGGCTGTGCGATAACATTTACAAGCATCTGCATTTTATTCTTCATGCCGTGGGAATAGTCTTTCATAAGCTTGTCCCTGTCATCGGACGCTATGCTCATATATTCAAAATATTCATCCAGCGGACGCGGATTTTTTATGCTGTCTTTATTGATATCAATAAAGAACTTAAGGAACTCACGGCCTGTCAAAAACTCCGGCACTGTGGGGGTTGAAAGCACATAGCCTATATCCTCCGGCTTGACCTCGCGCCGCTGCCCGCCATCCTCAAAATAAAAACTGCCGCTGTCTATGGTAATATCTTTGTTCAGGCAGTTGAACAATGTGGTCTTGCCGGCGCCGTTTCGGCCCAGCAGTCCATATATCTTGCCGCTTTCAAAGCTGAAGTCTATATCGCGCAGCACTTTCTTGCTCTCGTAGCTTTTAGATAGGTGTTCAATTACAAAGTACATATCTTTCTCCCTTTATTGTCCTTTCGCGCAGACTTGAATACCTGCCGAAGTGGACATATATTTTCAGTAAGACTTATTCCAAATTTTAATTATTATAACTTTAATATAGCTCTTTGACAATATTTCAAGTATAAATTTACATCAATTATATTTATTTTAAAAAAGCTGGAATAACAAACTTATTAAAAATTCAAAGATGCAGCAGATGTATGCTTTAATATATTTATAATATCGTAAATATGTTTAACGCCGCTCTCTTAAAACTATCTTCACTTTATATTATCCCTCAGCCCAAGCATATAATCACTTGAAACTCCATAATAACGGCAGAGTGTGATAAGATGACGTATAGGCAGCTCATTGGCTCCTCTTTCATAGCGCGCGTACATTGACTGGGATGTTCCAAGCACCTCTGCTATCTCCTGCTGGGTTTTATCATTGTCTTCACGCAAATCACGTATACGCTTTACATAATTCATTTCACCACCCTTACCGCATGTTAACACAGTACAAATACTTACTTTTATTTTTAGTAAACATTTGTACTATAATTTATGGGCAGTAAAAAGCGGAATTTTATCGATAATTCTATGTAAAACATGAAAAAAATATGTCATTTCATAAGTTCCGTATTTATATACTGGTAAAGAACAATAAAAAGTGTCACAGCTATAGACGGCGCTTTTTTGATATCTTTTTATATTTGTTTCATATATGAGTGATATAAAAAAGGGAAACTGCAAAATCCCTGATTCCATACGGATTCAGGGAATACAAAAAATATATTGAAGCTATCACATTACGCAAGACGCCGCCCGAATGGACAAGGGGCGGTGTTTTTGTTTGATGGGGCTCACTTCGGGACATTTTGGCCCGAAGTGAAAAGGAGGGATTTTCGTGAGAGGCTGATTATTCAATTAGACTTTTTTCTAAAAAAGCAGACAACATGATACATTCCCGTCAGGAACTTTCCGAGTATTTGGAAAAGAGAAAAGCTCCCGCCCCTCATGGCTCAACCGGAAAATATATTCCCCGTCGCCGCAAAGATTTCAGCATAGACGGAATAAGGCAGTCAAGGGCGCATAGCGCCGCCGAAGGCGGTTTTACCCTTGACTGCCTTTTCCGCTCTGTGCTTTTTTGCGTCAGGCGGCGGGGGGATATATTCCCTTGAGCCACCCCGCCCAAAAATGGGCGGGCGGGGGGTGGGCTTATTTAGGAGGTACGATTATGAAAAGACCTTTGGCATATATCACCGCCGCATGGAGCGGTGACAGAAACAAGGATACTGCACAAGCGGTACAGTATTGCCGCGCCGTTTACGAGGCGGGTTTTTCCCCGATCTGTCCTTTGCTCTATCTTCCGCTTTTCCTCAATAATGGGATCCCGGAGGAACATAAAAGCGGTATTGATATAAGCCGAGACCTTTTGCGCCGCGCCCATGTGCTGGTGCTGTGCGGAAACAGCGTAAACGAGGATGTCAAAAACGACATTGCGATTGCCGGTCGGCTGAATATCACGGCGACTACGCTTGAGGGGATTCTGACGGTACAGGGGCAAGGTCGGGTAAATCCGAGAGTGGTGAAAGGAGGCACAGATGCCGAAAGTAAACCGGGTGTTCGCAGGAACTGACAAAAACTGTGATTAGGCAAAAGGTGGTATTCTATTGTTGGAATACCACCCTCTTTTATCTTAAGTTCGGGTCGACTTAGCCTAAGGCAACAGATTATTTTTTATGCAAATATGCAATAGACCATGCCGGATTATTAATCTAAAACAATGTTTAAAAATGTATGTAAATCCATACAAGGTATTTTCAACGTTCGGCATACATTAGGTATTTTATGATCGTTTGTTTTTTCATCTCCAAGTTTTTCATTAGTAACAATACTACCATCGTTTATCAAGGCAGTTGCGATCAAAAAAGGGTCGGCATTTGAATTTGATGTACTCCGCATTTTTATTAGATTTGGAAATTGCATAAGAACTTCTTTAGTTTTTTCTTGAATATCTTTTGTTAACGGGATAAAACAATCCTTATGTGACATAGCCCACTTTTTCAAATCATCATCTTTAAGTTCATCCATTACTTCCGTACTTGAGATCAACTGTCCATCGTCAATCAAATTCTCTAATGCGTTCCAAATATGAGTAAAAGATTTTTTAGTCATATTATAGTGTTGGGCAGCATCAATTAATGCGCAGGCATCAATTACATAAATTGTTTTCATGTAAACATCACCGCCCGTTCAATATCTCCGATATACTTGCTATTTATATTTAATGTTTTACACATTTCACCATAAGTAATTACACCTCTTGAATGGGCATCAAGAATTGCTCGTGGAAATAAATAACCCTGCTGGTTAAGATATCTGATATAATATTTTATTGGAATACTTTTATTTTTTCCATTCTGCTCGATAAATTCCTGATTAGCTTCAAACTCTTCGTTTAATACCGTATAAATTTTTTGATATGTGTCAAAAGAAAGAGTCCTCAACTCGTATAAACGTCTCAAAACAGAAACTGAACTAACACCAAATTTATCTCCGATATCTTGTAGACAAAACAATGACCATTCTTGATGAATGTTCCAAAATTTATTCGCAATAGTTCTAAACTCGGCATCTGGCAAAAGTGTTTCAGCAGCTATTCGATCACAGAGTTTTTCTTCCTCGTCATTTCGTTCGTCAAAGTCAATCATACATAAGGAAGATGAACGCCGAAAAAGATGAGCAAGTTCATGGAAAAGCGAAAACACTTTGGCTCTTTCAAAATCTTTATTATTAATAGCTACTATAGGATATGATGCGTAATAAATTGACAACCCTTTCATTTCTGATAAAGATACACCAGAGATTTGAGAAACAATAATGCCGTGATGTTCCAAAATGTTGCGATAATAATTGAACGCATTATTTTTGTAGGAACTTTTATTTTTGAAAGGAGAATTTAGACCTAAAAAAGTTCTTATTATATTAGCACTCTCTTTAATTGTTGCACCGGCAGGAATTGACGGAAATGTTATTGTCTTTAATTTGTCAACTTCGGTATATTCTAAGATTTTATCTCTATTAGCGGTAATACGGCCGATCTCGCTCCACAATTCGTAACTGATATCATGATAAACAGTGCCAGGCATGGTGCGCCTATCAGTATATCGCCTAATCCTTTTTTCAGGAGGCGCAGATAAAAAGAAACACGCTAGTGGAACCCGATAAATAGTTGCTAATTTTTTGGCTTCTGTGATAGAAGGGAATTCAATACCAGATTCCCATAAAGACAATTTATCTGCCGATATTCCGCTTGTATGTAATTGTACATCATCTGGAGTAACAAAAGGCGTTTCGGAACGAGCCCAAATCAGCATATCTTTATTTACATAAGCAAAATTTTTAACAGGCATATTCCAAAACTCCTTTCTTAATTTATACACAAAAAATTATACCATAAATCAAGCAATAAATCCACACAATAATTTTGGCTAAATCGTTAAGTGACTTTGAGAATAATCTTTTGATTCAGTTTGAATATCAATCGTCCTAAACCCGGAGTTCGCGTTCTCATCACGATATTCATCCCGAAAAGTCGCTTGCAACAAGGCATAATGGCAGCAAAAACAAAGCAAATAATACACGAATATGTTTCACCCGGTTTTGAACGATAAATGCGTAACATCGAAGGAACTGCCCTGCAAAAGAAACAAGGCCGACAGGCCGCGATGACTTCGGGCCAAGTTGGCCCGAAGTGCCGGGTTTGGGGAGGCTCCCCAACAAGCCGTTTTTCGGATTTTGGCCGCAGGGCAAAATTTGAAAAACGGGCAAGTGTGGCCACACTTGCCCTGCTTGCCGTTTAGTGGAAAGCCAAAAACAGCGCAAAAAAACAGAGGCGTTCAATCCTCCGTTTCTTGGTCTTTCGATTCTACTATGCCTTTTGCGGTTGCTGTCATGATCGTCAATTCCCGGCTATTCATGCCATCGATCAGACTATCAAGCTGCCGTCGCTGGCTGCTCTTTTCCGCTTTCTCATCTGGGAAAAAGAATTGATCGACGGAAATATGGTAACGGGTTACAAGGTCATAGAACACCTGTAAACTCGGCTGCTACCCTTTATTTTCAATATTCGCAAGGTAGCGCGGAGAAATATATAGCTCGTCGCTTACCTTTTTACGACTATCTCCATGTGCTTTTCTTGCGGCTTTTATGGCTTCTCCAAAAGCCCTAAAATCGTATAACGGTACTGGTCTTTTCACTTTAATTCACACTATTACATTTTACAGTTCACCTTTCTTTCTGAATATGCCTACACAGTACCTATTATTAGCTTAAATAATTCATATTATGCGATTCAATAATAGTAATATGACGCAAAAAAAGGACCCTCGTTTGACGGAGTGCCCTTATATGCTTATTTGCTACTATAATTTATAATCGCATTTCTGACATTGTAGCAATGTGTTTTCGTTATCCTCTTTATGGTAAGCACCTGACCACTTACATATATTTTGCAAAATCGGCACAACCGAAACGCCTTTATCTGTTAAGCGATATTCAACTCTCGGTGGAATTTCATTAAATTGTTTGCGTTCAATAATACCGTTAGAAATCAATTCTTTTAGAGTAGCGGCTAAAACTGCGTCTGTTATATTTGTCATTTCTTTTCGTAATTCGCTATATCTTAAAGTCTCCTTAGAAGATAATACACATATTACTCTTGATTTCCATTTCCCACCAAATATATCAAGGCCATACTCTAAAGGGCAACGAATATCTTTCTCAAGTTTTGGTTTATACATGGCTATTGACCTCCTTATTTTCTAAAATGTAGTATAGCATTGAAACTGTAAAAAAGCAAGCTACTATTAAATTTATTAGTGGCTAATAAATTTATTTATATCTTGTACGGCTAAAGTTGTATTGCTATATAATTGAGTCAAGCTCAATGAAGGGCTACAAAATATTTAGGAGGCTTCCATTATGAAAGTAAACGCTTATCTTGAAATTACGATGAAAATCGACGACGCAAACCGTTCTGCGGCAGCAAAGGTCTATAATGATTATCGCCAGCCGTTTTTGGACACGATTGCAGGAGCTTTAACAAAAAATCTGCTGGTTCGTGATGAGGACGTTCAGGTCTTACATGGTTTCGACAGCGTAGAACATGCACAGGCATACCTTCAAAGTGAAATGTTCCAGAATGATGTATTTGTCGGATTGAAACCGCTTTGGAGTGCTGACCCTGACGTAAAGATTTATAGCGTAGCATAACTCTTATGCGAAGCCGACAAATTGGTGGGTAACCACAATTTGTCGGCTTTTTTTATTTTTGAATCAAATAAAAACCGCCGTTTTTATGCCTAAAAATCATAAATACGGAGGGTTTATTAAAGTTGCCCTTTTTTAAGGATACGGCGGTATCTTGGAGGTATCGTCATGTCCTATTTTTCTTGTTGTAATCCACCAAATGATTTACGGTTAAAAAAATCCTTTATCTCGTAACGGGATATTCTGGCTACGCAGAGGAACTGTCAGAACAAATAATTACTGTTTACAATTCATTTGCGCCCGTCCGCCCCCTGCGGACGGGCGCTATATATTTTCCCTGCACTTACTTCGAGCCAACTTGGCCCGAAGTAAATGTCCGACAACGTGAACAGCCCCATTGCCGATCTCCGCCGTTCTCCGTTCGATTTACACATTCACCCACGAAAAAATCGAATGGAGGACAAGCTATGAAAGTCATCAATCTGCGGGACTATTACCCGTTCTATACACAGGATACCCTTTTGGAAGTTTCGGACGAAGTGGCACAGGCTATGGCCGAAGCCGAACGGCTGGAACGCAACTATATGCGCCGTATGTTCTATAACAAGGCGCAGTATTCCCTTGATGCTGACGACGGAATCGAAGCGTCGGCGACCGAGTGCCACATCCTTTCGCCGGAGGCGGTGCTCGATCTCATGGAGCGGCATTGCCGTTTATGTCGGGCCTTGAATGAATTGCCGGAGCTGCAAGGCCGCCGGGTGGAAGCTCACTACTTATTGGGGAAAAGCGTTCAGGAAATTGCCAAAGAGGAAGGTGTAGGCGAGCGAAATGTTCGGAAATCCATTCAGCGTGGATTGGATGGAATGAAAAAATTTTTGAAAAAGTTGGACTGACAAGGGACCGAAATGGCTTGTAAATCTCATGGTATATGAGAGGAACTT
Source organism: Bacillota bacterium (assembly GCA_030842085.1). GTDB lineage: Bacteria > Bacillota > Clostridia > Oscillospirales > Acutalibacteraceae > Timburyella. The sequence continues at coordinate 29,124 of JAUUSE010000008.1, forward strand.
TTTTCTCTCTTAATATATACCGGGCAAGGGATGAACACGCTGGGATTTTTTCTGTCCTATGACGGCTCAAACGTGTACGGCGTGTTTCCCTGCTGCGCTTTGATCCAAGGCGCGGCCAAGGAGAACGGGTGACGCTTCGGCGTTGCCCGTTTTTCTTTCCCCCGGCGTTCAGAACGGAGGATAAGCTATGATAAGCCAAGCTGCATTGGAGCAAATGAAAAGTGTTGATCTTCGCACAGTGAATAAGGCCGCTTTGCCGGATGTCAGCGGCTTTGCGCTGGATACCCGCCTTTCCCCGGAAGAAAGGGCAGCGCGGATTATGGAACAGGTGAAAAATCCGTATTGTTTCCGCTGTGGGGATACGGCGGTCAAGCTGGAGTTTGCCGATAACGGCCCGCCCTTGCAGGACATTATGACGGGCTTTCTTGTCCGGCAGAAAAGCGGACTGTAAATAACATCGGATTTAGGGGGACCCCACAAAGCCTGCTTTGTGGGGAGAGGAGGCGCAACATAACGGCGCGTACTTCGGGCCAACTTGGCCCGAAGCCGCATAGTGGTGTTTGCGCCGACGAGGCCCGACGTGCCGCAGGACAAGATTTCTGCGGCTCCGACAACCTTGTTCGCATTACGCTGGCGAGGTATAATATAGGTGTAATGTGATAGGAAGGAGGACACATGGCAAGAACAGCAAACCGGGGAACAAATCAGGCCGTTCCCCAAACATCTTATAATGTATTACGTTGGAGGCTGGGCGAGTATATCCGCCTTTCCAAAGAGGACGCGCAGAAAGCCAAAAAGGGCGACGACAGCAACAGCGTCGTCAATCAAGGGCGGCTGCTGGACGATTACTACAACCGGCATATCGATGAATTTGAAAGCGCGGAAAAGTATATCGACGACGGCTGCACCGGGACGGACACCGACCGGGAGGACTTCCAAAGACTGCTGGCCGATATTTACGCAAAGAAAATCAACTGCGTGATTGTCAAAGACCTGTCCCGCCTATCCAGAAACTACACCGACGCGGGGACGCTGATTGAAAATCTCTTTGTGCAGATGAATGTCCGGTTTATCAGTCTGGCAGAGAGCGTGGACAGCTACAAAAACCCGGACAGCGTTTCCAACATCATTGTGCCGATCACCAACGTCATGAACGATCAATACTGCTATCAGACAAGCAAGAAAATCCGGCAGGTGTTCGACTACAAAAAACGCAACGGGGAATTTATCGGTTCTTACGCTCCCTACGGCTATATCAAAGACCCGAATGACAAACACGCGCTGCTTGTGGACGAAGAAGCCGCCGAAGTGGTAAAACAGATATTCTCCATGTTTGTCAGTGGGATGACCGTCCGGGCGATTGTCAATCATCTGAACGACCACGGTGTAATGTGCCCGTCCCTATACAAGCAAAGCCAAGGGCTGAAATATCATTGTCCCAACGGACAGACGCGGCCGATGTGGAGCACGATTACTGTTTCAAGTATGCTGAAAAATCCCGTCTATGTAGGAGATATGGCACAGGGCCGCAATCGGGTGAAAAGCTACAAAATCCATAAGCTGGAGCCTGTACCGGAGGAGCAGTGGATTGTCGTGCAGAATACCCACGAGCCGATTATTGACCGCGAAACCTTTGCCAAGGCGAAAGACCTGCTCAAACGCGACACCCGCACCGCACCCAAGCAAAAACAATTATATTTGTTCAGCGGTTTTCTTCGCTGTGCCGACTGCGGGCGGGCCATGTCCCGGATTGCCAGCAAGGACTTGTATGTGTACTATCAATGCGGGACTTACAAAAGCCTGTCAAAAAAGGCTTGCACTATGCACTCGATAAAAAGTACCAAGCTGGAGGCGGCTACTCTGTACGCCATCCAGCAGCAGGTACACCTTGCGGTCAACTATTCCGCTATTATTGCCCAAATCAACGCGGCACCGCAGAAAAAAAGCCAGTCTGTGCGGCTGAATGAGCAGATCAACGCAAAAGAAAAAGAGCTTGCCAGAATTATGCGGTACAAGCAAGCTCTTTATCAGGACTGGAAAGACGGAAACATTACCCATAACGATTACCGGCACATGGGCGCGGACTATGAACAACAAATTGAAACGGCTATGGCGGTAATCGACAGCTTGAAAGCGGAGCGGGACAAACTGGAAAACGGGATTGACGAGGAAAACCCATTTTTGACCGCTTTCAAGAAGTACAAGAACATCGACAAGCTGACAAGGGAAATTCTCATTGAACTGGTTGATTATATCAAGGTGTATGAGGGCGGCGACATCAGTATCAAGTTTAAGTTTGCCGACGAACTGCGCCGTATCATGGAATATGTGGAAATCAACCGCGACTTGCAGCAGGCGGGATAATTCCCGCTTGTTGCTCCCACTATCGTTTGACGGTTTTCCTAATATGTATCACTCATATGCTGCTCAGTATAAAAAGCCTGCGGACAAAATATCCGCAGGCTTTTTATTTTGCATCATTGTATCGAATTAAAATATTTCACTATTCCATCCACCGTTGCCTGTGCAAGCGTTTCATTTGACGCATCGGTAATAAGCTTCTCATATTCGCTTGCCGTAGACACAAAGCCGTTTTCAGTGAGTATAGACGGACACTCCGTCACGCGGGTAACATAGTAAGGATAATATTTAACGCTCCTCATGGTTAAATGTCCGGTAGCACCCACGCTGTCAAATACGTTTTGCGCCAGCGGCATGGAGAACGGGTAAAAATAAAAATTCTCATATCCTTTAGCCGATGAGCTGGTAGCCGAGTTTCTGTGCACCGATACAAATATATCCGGGTCGGTATTTCGCGTTACCACATTTCTGCCTTCAAGCGAAAGATATGTATCACCCGTCCGCGTCATAATCACATTTGCGCCAAGTGCTTTGAGCTTTTGCTCAATTTTCTGTGACATGATAAGGTTGAGCTGCGCCTCATGCAGATTGGCTATTGAGCCGGATGCACCTCCGTCAGAGCCGCCGTGGCCGGCGTCTATTACAATATTTACGCCGTTAAGCGAGCCGGCGCCGCCGGCGGTATTGACTTTAGCCGGATGCAGGAAAGAAAAGACGAGCTGGCCGCTGCTGTTGTATTCTGCAGAATAGCCGTAAAATCCGCCGGGCTTTGAGAGATGCAGCCGCAGCGTATAATAACCGTTGTTGCTTATCCACTCGGCGCTGGTAAACACCCTGCTGCCCGTTAAATCTATACTGCCCTGCGCCGTTGACGCATAGTAGAAATTGATATCTACATATGTATATGTAAGACTGCTTACGGCAAACTCCGGCCGGCCGTTTTCGTTGTTTGGATTGCTGTAGGACTGCGGCGAAAGCACAATGTCAAATGGGGATTTCCATGCAACGTCGAAAGTTATTTCGCTCCTTTTCTCTTGAATGTTTACCTTAGACGCCGTTACCGTATTGCTCTCCGGCAGCGTGCCCTTGTACACCTTTACAACATCGCCCTGATTGCTGCTTTTAGTATACACGCGCTTGCCATACCTCATCTGTCTATAATGCAGCGCAGATGAGCCGGGATTCATAGCGACTATTTCCGTCTCGCCGCAATAGTCAAGCGTGCCCTTGGGAAGCGGGAAATTATCTGCACGCGAATAATCGTCGGCAGTGCCGCCTCTAAAAGTTTCGGCTTGATCCGTTACCACCTCTGCTATATATTGATTTCCAACCGTCACATAAGGCGGAGTACCAGAGCCCTGAGAGGAAGACGGCTGCTGCGGCAATGCATTGACAGTTATTCTGCCGCCGGTAACCTTATCGCTGATGCCTTTATAAGTGGCCTTAAATACCACCTTTCCTAAATCCTGCGCCGAGGTTTTCCCCTCAGGCAGAGTAACCTGGCCGGTGTATACAGTGTAGCTTGATTCTATATTCTGATTTTCCTCGTCTACCTGTTGCTGTTGTTTATTTAGGTTTATAGTATCGCCGTTGAAAGTCGCCGTTACCGATGCGCCGTCAAGCGCAGATACGCCGAATGAAATGGTCGTGCCGCCGTCAAAGCTCATGTCGCTGCTTGGGGAGACATCTTTTATCACCACAACCAAATAGTTCACTTTATATGTAACGCTTTTGCCCTTGTGCTCAAAGGTAAATTTATTTTCTCCGAGCGAAAGATTTATTTCTAAAGAAAAATAGCCGTTTTCCGTGCGCTCTACATTATTCCCGTTAAGTGTGAGCGGAAAGTTCGGGTCGGATGAGCCTATTATATTTATCTTATTCTCATATGTGGTTATGCTCGTTTTTTTAGGCGAAGTAATTACAAGCTCATTCATTATATAATCGCTGTTGATTGTGCCCTTTAAATAGCCCGTCAAAGCGTTTGTGCTGCCCGATGTGTCCGACGTCAGCCATGATATTGAGTTAAAAAAGCTTCCGTTGACATTCATGCTGCTAAGCGCCATTGCCTGTTTTGTAAGCTGGTCCGGACTTTTCCAGCCGGGCGCCCCGCTGCCCGCCTTGTGCGCGGCATGAGATATATAAACATCAACGCCGCTGTCGTTTAGCGCAGACACCCACCACTGTGCTATGCTGTCAAACGACGGCGTGCCCTCTGTTGATTCACCATTGTCAATTATAACAAAATTAAAAAGCCCGTCCTTAAGCCAGCCTAAAGTGTCGGCGTTATTGTCAGTATATGCCTCCGGCAGATAAGTCTCAGACGGATAGCCACCCTCTGCATGCCCTGCTTCTGCCCAAATTGAGCTTGCATAAAGTCCTAAATACATACTGCTCTTTGCCCGGCGAACCGATTTTACAACACTTAAAACAGCATCGCTTATACATTCGTTCTTATATTTTTCAAAGCCCATGCCGCCGCCGTGCAGAAGATAATCATTATACGCCCTTTCCTTATCTATCAAAGTATAGTCCGAAAGCATAAGCCCGTCCAGCTCATATGCGCATAAGTCCTTAACAGCGCTGCACATGATATCAACATGCGATTTATTAAACATGTCAAGCCCGCCGTCAGAGAGCGAGTTGAGATTTATATTGCCGTAAATTAGCAGTCCGCGCTGCTTGGCGCCGTCTATAATATATTGCAAAAGGTCTCCGTTTTCCGAATAATACTGCTGTGCAGCGCTTGTTTTATATATCACTTTTGAGCCTTGATTAACCTGTACAATCACCGTATTAAATCCATATTCCACCATTTTGTCAAGGCAGGAGTTTATAGCAGCTGTCTGCGTTTCATATGCGTCGGCTTCGCTTTTAAGATAATCAGCGCCCGGCACAAGCCATGCACCCTTTGCTGAGTGCAGCTCGGTACCCGGCATCGCGTTTATATCGGGCAAAATTCCGGCGTCTACGGCGTTTACATTTTCTATGTCAGGCGTTGTGCCGACGCCCGTTTCCACTGCCGAAGATTCCCCGGCAACGTAGTCTTTAATGCCAAACATATTGTTTGAATAGGCCGACATACAGAACGCTGCCGACAAAATCAGCACTGTAAGTATAACCGACAATGCTATTTTAACAGCACGTCCCTTTCCGTTATCTTCATCATGTCTTTCCTGTAATTTCTGCATTTCTATCCCTCAGCCGAACAGTTTATTTTTATATTATTTCCTGAATAATTAAAGCATATACCGCCGCATATAAGGCCAAAAACTGCTTTATTTAAAAAGCAGCGTATAATTCTCCCGCTCTTTAGCGCAGCATTCATCATTGCTTACAACATAATTGTAGGAAAATAAAATTATACCGCTGCAGTTGTTCTTTGTGCGCGAATATTCTATCTGCCGCTTAATTATATCATTATTCTTTATCCATTCGTCAGAGCCGGCGTCCACCGTACCCGATTTATAGACGGCAAGGCCGAAATAAAGCTTTAACCCGTTGTGCATTTTCAAATTTGACCATGTGTCGGCTATGTTGTTAAACCTGAACTGCGCGTTCGGATATTCAAAGCCCCAGTAAAGCTGCGGACATATGTAGTCTATATATCCTGCCCGGCTCATCCACAGCTCGACGTCGGCATATAGGCTGTTGTAGCAATTAGATATGTTGCCGGCTGGGCTTATGCCAAAAATCATATTTGAATTTATGTTTTTTACCGCCTGATATACGCCGCTGACTAAAGTATTAACCTGTGCACGCCTCCAATCGGCAAGAGGCAAAGTACCGCCGGAAGAAGCATATCTTGCATAGGCTGCTGTGTCAAACGATGCATCGGTAGTAGGATAAAAATAATCGTCAAAATGCACGCCGTCCACATTATAATTCTGCACTATCTCGCGTATGCCGTCTATTATAAGGCGACGAACCTCCGGTATTGCGGGATTATAGTAAATTCCACCCTTGCATTTTACCGCCCAGTCATCATTTGATGTATCCGCATCCGTCAGCCACTGGCGCGCTTTATTGTTCTCAGCAAGCGTCATTGGGTCGTCGCTTGCCGACGATACCCTGTAAGGATTTATCCATGCCTGTATCTTAAGTCCTAAACTATGTGCGGTCTCTACCATATAAGCCAGCGGGTCCCAGCCCGGGTCAACGCCCTGGGTCCCAGTTATGTATGAACTGTAAGGGAAATAGCTCGATTTATAATAAGCGTCCCCGTGCGAACGTGCGTGTACTATTACCGTATTAAAGCCTAAGTCTTTGGCATTAGCAAACATTGACTGTACCTTTTGCTTTGACTGCTCAGCATTAAGGCCAGTAAAATTAAGCTCAAGGTACGAAATCCACACAGCGCGCATTTCACCGGCATCATCTGCTGGGACGTCCGGCGCCGGTGTAGAATCAGAGCCTGTATCTTGAGGCTCAGACGCTGTCGGAGCCTCGTTGCCCTGTGTGGGCTGTGAAGCAACTGACGGCAGCGACGGAGTCTGAGCGGAAGATACTGCGGCCGTGCCGGCTGTACTCGGATAATAAGGGAGTCCGCCGGAAAGCGTCGAACCAACATCAGAACTGCTCTCTGTTATATCAGACGTCGGTTCGCTTGAGGAAGATAACACTTCGGATGAGCCAGTATCGGACGAAGAAAGCGCACTTGATAGCAGCATACTGCCGGCGCTTGTACTCACTGCCTGGGAGCTATAAGACTCATCACTTTCAAAAAACACCCGAAAGCAGCCGTAAACCGCAGCGGCAAGCATCAGAATTATTGCTATTGCTATCGCCACATATTTCTTCAATATATTCACCCAATCTCAAATATATTTTACTTTCTGATAATTTTGTATAATCGCAAAACAGCATAGCAATCAAACCGCCTATGCTCAAATATCTTCAAATCATATTATCAGCCCTAATGCCTAACTGTCTGCGAGCAGTACCAAAAAATTAAAAGCTTAAAATTTTTTTTAATAAAAGCAATTATATATTAAAAAATAAATTAATATATAGCCCGCTTATAATGCTTAATCGCCTAAATTTGGGACAAATTCTTAGTTATTTTTTATTTTACAACCTTTTACTTGTCAGGTCAACATAAAATGGCATTTTTATTATCAAAATATTAATATACCTAAATTGCTTATTATATATATATTACATTTGATAACTGTAGATTACTTTTATTTATACTAAATACTGATAACCAATTATTATTCCAACTACACTGTGTTTGATATTTATTAATGCTACAGTCAAATTCTGAATATATCTTTGAATAATATAAACTGCGCCAAATGAATGGCAAATAAAAAGCTCTAAAAGTTCTATATGAACATTATATATCTTAATATATCTTAGCAAACATATTGACGATTGAAATAGGAGCAGAATTAAAAGCATATGCATGCTTTAATTACTTTCTTGTTATATGCCATGCCATTTAATAAGCAGAGCTTTTCTCACTGCAGTATTATTTTCCGGCTTTATATAATTGTTTTTTCAATTCATCTAACAACAGCTCAGCTATGGGAGTAAATACCTGATACTTTTTCCAAATAACAAACATCTTAGTTTCCAAAAGCGGCTCTAAAGGGCGAAAACACAATTCACTGTCAGAGCCAGTATCCACAAGATGGTCAAAAGATAGCATATATCCAAGCCCCTCTTTTACAAAAACAGAACCATTATAAGCAAGGTTCACTGTGCCGGAAAGATTAAGCATATCCGCTTTTTCGCCGCACCATCTCGTAATATCAAATTTCATTCCCTGCTCCGAACAAATTAGTTCAAGCCCTGCCAAGTCCTCAAAACGTATGCTCGCTTTTTTTGCAAGGACATCGTCTTTTTTCATCACGAGTCCCCATGTGTTCGCTTCCGGTATTTCTAAATAGTTATACTTAGAAAGATTTGGCGGCTCTACAATCACGGCAAGGTCAATCAGGCCCCTGTCTAACCGTTCCGCCACCTGCTCAGTATTTCCGCTTGTGAGATGATAGCGAAATAAAGGATATTTTTCCTTAAATACCTTTATTGTCTGCGCAAGGTATTTAATTTGATGAGATTCTGCACAACCTATGTGCACCTCACCGCCGGTAATATTGTCAAGCGCTTTGAACTCATCGGCCGTTTTGTCCACCATATCCAGAATATCCTCCGCCCGTTTTCGGAGAAGCATTCCCTCGTCCGTTAAACTGAGGCTTGTGCTGCCACGACGAAAGAGCTTTTTTCCAAGCTCCTGTTCTAAATCCTTCATCTGCTTTGACAGAGTGGGCTGTGAAACATGAAGCGTCTCTGCGGCACGCGACATATTTCCGGCTCTTGCTATTTCTAAAAAATAACGCAAAAGGCGAATTTCCATTTATTGTTTCTCCTTAATTTTGATGTAATTAGTATAATCAGGGCGGTTATTCCTGTCAAGAATAACATGATATAAAATATAAGTATTAGACATATCAAAATATGCATCTATAATAAAAATAAAGGAGGTGCAAAAGAATGGCGGAAGCATCTGATACATTTAGTATCGCCTACCAAAACTTAAAAGACGCCGGCTGCGATGAGCAGACTATTGAGAAATGCATGGAGCTTATAAAAAGGAAAAATTATCGTGGGTTGCTGCCCATTATTTCGGACTATCGGAAATCATTGCTTAACACAGTACGTCTTGGACAGAAGCAAATTGACTGCCTTGATTATCTGATTTACAAAATTCAAAAAGAAAACACTTGGGAGGAATTATAATGAACATGAAATTTGACTTTAACAACCCAACAAGAATTTTATTTGGCAGCGGTAAGCTAAACGAGCTAGGCAGCCAAAAATTGCCTGGGAAAAAGGCGCTGCTATTGATGTCCAGCGGTAAATCGGCCAAAGTGAGCGGAGCATATGACCGCACCCTAAAGCAGCTTAATAATGCGGGCGTAGAAGTCGCCGAATTTGCAAAAGTCATGGAAAATCCTGTAAAAGAAATGATAATGGAGGGCGCCGCTTTTGCAAGGGAAAACAGCTGCGACTTTATTGTAGCGCTGGGCGGCGGAGCGGTGCTGGATTCTGCCGTAGCAATAGCCGCAATGGCCACTAATCCCGGTGATTTATGGGACTATGTAAACGGTGGCACGGGAAAGGGCAAATCCCTTATAAATCCCGGCCTGCCGATTGTAACTATTACTCTTACCGCCGGCACCGGATCTGAAATCAACTGCTGGGGCGTTATTTCTAATATTAAAACCAAAGAAAAAATAGGTTTTGGCTATCCTGAGCTTGTCCCGGTACTGGCCATTGTAGATCCTGAGCTTATGAAAACCGTTCCATCTAAGTACACCGCTTATCAAGGCTTCGACGCGCTGTTTCACAATACAGAGGTAATGATGTCTAACGGTGTGAATATTCTAAGCGAAACGATTGCGCTCTCTGCCATAGAGAACATCGCCAAATACCTGCCTCGTGCAGTGGAGAATGGAGACGATCTTGAGGCGCGTGAACACGTTGCTTACGGCAGCACAATGGCAGGTATCAGTATGCAGCTCACCAGCACGACTGCGCAGCATTTAATGGAACATGCTATGAGCGCATATCATCACAATTTGCCGCACGGAGCGGGCCTCATTATGATTTCTAAAGCCTTTGCCCAATTCTTTATTGAAAAGCATGCCTGCGACGGTCAGTTCATAAAAATGGCAAATGCTATGGGAATAGAGCATGCCGACAAGCCGGAGGATTTCATTACGGCGCTTGTAAAACTACAGGAGGCCTGCGGGGTTGCCGACTTGAAAATGAGTGATTATGGCATTACTAAAGATGAATTTATGACGCTTGCAGTTAATGCCCGCCAGACTATGGGCGGCCTGTTCCTTGCGAATCCATGTTCTATGTCCGACGAGGAATGCGCCGGTATTTTTGAAAAATCCTATCGTTAATATAGAGAATCCAACAGGTATTTTCTATAAATTCAAGGAGGCCGTTGATGAAAGTTTTACTATTTAACGGAAGCAGCCGTAAAAACGGCTGTACCTATATGGCTTTAAGTGAAGTTGCAGATATACTGAATCATGAAAGCATTGAAACAGACATTCTGCAGATGGGCAGTAGTACGGTGCGTGAATGCATCGGCTGCGACAAATGTGCTGAAAACAGCCGCTGTATTTTCAGCTACGATATAGTAAATTCATGGCTCGGTAAGGCTGATAAAGCCGACGGCTTTGTCTTCGGCTCTCCGGTTTATTATGCACATCCTACGGGACAGCTTCTCTCATTGCTGGACAGGATGTTTTATGCCGGGTCATCATACTTTTACCACAAGCCAGCGGCAGCAGTGGTATCCGCCAGAAGGGCCGGAACAACCGCTTCACTGGATGTGCTGAATAAATATTTTGCGGACGCACATATGCTCATGGTTGGCTCAAGCTATTGGAACATGGTGCATGGAATGACGCCTGAACAGGTAAAGCAAGACAATGAGGGGCTGCAGACTATACGAAATCTGGGACGCAACATGGCATGGCTTCTTAAATGTATAGAAGCCGGAAAAAGCGCTGGCATTTTCCCGCCGCGAGTAGAGCGGGAACACTGGACAAACTTTATCCGGTAATGAGTAATCTAACAAAAAGGAGCAGCGTATGAATTTAAATGATTTTTTAGCACATGTTAGTTCGGGCAAAAAAGTACTTTCCGGCTCCGAAGAGCATAGATATATGACTAAATTGGCTTTTGAGGCGATGAAAATTACTTCGGTAATCAATCAAGGCTTTCACGAGCCTAACGAAATTCGAAGACTTATGGAAAAGCTCACTGGGAAACAACTAGATGAATCCTTTACAATGTTCCCGCCGTTTTATACCGACTGCGGAAAAAACATACACATAGGCAAAAATGTATTTATCAATTGCTGCTGTCATTTTCAAGACCAAGGCGGCATCACCATTGGCGACGGGTCGCTTATTGGCTCGCATGTTGTGCTTGCTACCATTAATCACGGACAGGACCCGGCTCAGCGCGGCGATAACCTACCCTACCCTATTATAATTGGTAAAAACGTTTGGATTGGCTCGCATGCTACTATTCTTCCCGGAGTGACCGTCGGCGACGGCGCTATTGTCGCAGCAGGAGCGGTCGTAACAAAAAATGTGCTCCCAAATGCAATTGTAGGCGGTGTCCCCGCTAAAATTATAAAAATGATTCCTAATATAAAGGAGGTTATAGAATGAAACGTCTATTTACTCTTTTGGCTATGTTTTCCCTTTTATTTGCTTTGCCAGCTTGTGGTCAGTCGGGACAAAATAACAGCACTGCCGGTATGCAGGAAAACCATATGGATACAAGCAACATCAGTTCATATACCAGCAACGGCGAAGCTTCGGATATCAAATTCCATGATATAGAGCAGACACCCGAAAACCCCGGCGGATTCAATTTTGAAACGAAGAGCGTTACATTAAACAGCGGATACGAAATGCCCATAATGGGCTTGGGAACTTACAGTCTCTCTGATGAGGAATGCTATAATTCCGTAACAGCATTGCTGGATGCCGGCGGACGACTTATCGACACCGCTTATATGTACCACAATGAGGATGCAGTCGGACGTGCGGTTCGCGATTCTGATATACCGAGGGAAGAAATTTTTGTAATTACAAAAATCTATCCCAGTCAGTTCGGCGACCCGGAAGCCGCCATTGACCTAGCACTGGAAACGTTGGACATTGGCTATATTGACATGATGCTGCTGCACCATCCTGGTGACGGAGATATAGAAGCCTACCATGCTATGGAGCGGGCAGTAGCCGACGGAAAAATTCGCTCCATTGGCCTATCCAACTGGTATGTGGAAGAACTTGAAGAATTTTTACCGCAAGTAAACATTACCCCCGCACTAGTACAAAATGAAATTCACCCATACTATCAGGAAAATGATGTTATACCTTACATTCAGAGTTTAGGAATAACTGTTCAGGGCTGGTATCCCTTTGGCGGACGTGGCCACACAGCAGAGCTTTTAGAAGATGAAACCATATCGGCCATTGCACAGAAGCACGGAGTGACTTCTGCACAAATCATTTTACGGTGGAATCTGCAAAAGGGAGTTGTAGTCATACCAGGTTCAAGCAATCCTGAGCACATACGTGAAAATCTTGATTTATTTGAATTTGAGCTTGCCAATGATGAGATGAATCAAATTAATGCGCTGGATAGGCACGAAAAACATGACTGGTATTAATATGAAAAAGTATCTTTTACTAACTTTTATTTTACTATTTGCCTTACTGAGCAGTTATAACAATAAGTCACTTAAATTTTGTACTCACGACTTTACAAAACAAATCGTAAAATAATCTTATAACAGAAACTGTGGTATGCTTCCGAATTTAGCAGCATACCACATATTTTTTATATGTATTTTCAGAAGAAGATTCCCAATTTACATACGACTTTACTTGCAAAGTTTATTATTCTAATCTTACACAGCTAGAGAGTAACACTTCGGAGCCAATACATAAAGATATATTTTAAGAATGGCCGGATTACAACCTATCTGGCCCTGATAAGTAACATCTATATTTTATTTCTTGGTAAAACGCATATTAAGCTTCTGGAGCGCTTTTTTCTCTATTCGGCTTACATATGATCTTGATATATTCAGACGCTTTGCCACCTCACGCTGCGTTAACTCGTCCCTGCCGCCGAGACCATATCTGAGTTTTATTACTGTTTTTTCCCTATCATCTAATGAATCCTGTATATACTCTTTCAGCTTCTCCGACTTCATTTTTATATCTATATTATCGGCTATACAGTCGTCTTCTGCAATAATATCGCTCAGCGTCAGTCTGTTTCCATCGTTGTCGGTATCTATAGGGTCGCTTATAAAAACATCCTGAGAGCATTTTTTCATATTCCTGAAGTGCATTAATATCTCATTTTCTATACATTTAGCCGCATATGTAGCAAGCCGTATTCCTTTATCCTGCTTGTATGTAGTAACTGCCTTTATAAGTCCGATTGTTCCAATTGATATTAAATCATCCTGGTCGCGCTGGCTGGAATAATATTTTTTTATTATGTGAGCCACAAGCCTCAAATTGTGCTCTATCAGCTTTGCGCGTGCCTCCATGTCTCCTTCTTCTTTGTACCTCTGAAGGAGTAGACGCTCTTCTTTTGCCGTCAGCGGCCTTGGGAAAGAGCCCTGCGATGTTACATGCAGTATAAAATATGATAACTGCGCAAATATTTGTGATAAAGCTGATAAAATCACGAGCATGGCCTCCAATTTACTAAATTTGTCTATAATTCAGATTTATGCTTACAGGGCTTGGCAGGTGCAAGTCCTTTAAAATATTCAATAAAATTCTTTAAAGTCCATGCTTAGTGAATTGCTTTTTGTGCCGGTATAGCATTTATACGCTTAAACGGAACTCTATATCGTTTACACTAATATGCATAACAGATATTATCTCTTTTATTTTACTCCTTTTATAGAATTAAACATACTGTTGATATTGCGCTGTACTCAATACCATACACTATACAAGTTTATTGGTATAATATAAGGTATAATTAATGATTCTCAACACTCAATCAGCTAAACTTGCCCATTAGATATAAATCTTTCTTCACATAATTTCATGCTATTGTTTTAATAAACTCAAGCGGAGCTAAATTTGTATAATATTTCATTGCGGCTAACAGGCCAAATTTGTTTAACATAAGAATTCTACTGTTATCAATTACTTTCACAATGACTTTATAAAGCTTTTCCTTTACATCTTTTACAAATTTGCATATTTAAAATTTATGCAACAAAAAACAGCTCCGAAGTAATACTTCGGAGCTGTTTGAATTAGTCTTTATTAGCCTATTTCTACTGAAACCTTATCGCCTGTGCGATTTGCAGCAGCACGCATAACAGTGCGTATAGCCTTAGCTATTCTGCCCTGCTTGCCTATTACGCGGCCCATATCGCCGTCGGCAACTGTGAGGTGATATACTATTATACCTTCCTCATTAGGCTCGTCAACTGTAACATTTACTGCGTCAGGATCTTCAACAAGTCCCTGTGCCATTACTTTTAAAAGCTCTGTCATTACTATCGTCCTTTCTTAGTATAAGAAGATTTCTCTTTAGTTAAAACAGCTTATATAAGCTGTTTTAAGCCTCCCTTTACGATGATAAGACTCTATTAAATCTCTACACCGTTGCTCTTAAGCAGCGCCTTTACTGTGTCAGTCGGCTGTGCACCATTCTTTATCCACTGCTTTGCCTTGTCGGCGTCAAGCTTTACCACAGGAGGATTCTCCATGGGGTTGTAATAACCCAGCTCTTCTATAAAGCGGCCGTCTCTCGGATATCTGGAATCAGCTACCACTATTCTGTAAAAAGGAGCCTTTTTAGCACCCATGCGGCGAAGTCTTATTTTAACTGCCATTCGTTACACCTCCTTAATGATAATAATATGTTATAAGTTTATATACCAAATCCCGGTGGGATTCGCATACCACCAAAGCCTCTGCGGCCCTTTTTGCCCTTCTTTGGGCCGACCTGCTTAAACATTTTGCGCATCTGATCCCACTGCTTAAGTACCTTATTGACTTCTTCAACACTTGTACCGGAGCCAGCTGCAATTCGCCTTTTTCGCGACGGATTTATTATGTCTGGGTTTTCTCGCTCTTTCTTCGTCATAGAGTATATAATCGCTTCGGGGCGCATCATAATATTATCGTCTATTTCAGCGTCTTTAAGCTGCTTGCCTATGCCCGGAAGCATTGAAAGCACCTGCTTTAAAGAACCCATCTTCTTTATTTCCTGAAGCTGATACAGCAAATCATTCATATCAAATTTATTTTTTTTGAGCTTGTCGGCCATTTCCATGGCCTTTTTCTCATCAAGCTGCTGCTCCGCCTTTTCTATAAGAGAGAGCACGTCGCCCATGCCGAGTATTCTCGACGCCATTCGAGATGGATGAAATTCTTCCAAATCGTCAAGCTTTTCACCCGTGCCGCAGAATTTTATCGGCTTGCCGGTGACAGCGCGTACCGACAACGCTGCGCCGCCCCTCGTATCACCGTCGAGCTTAGTTAAAATTACGCCGTCAATGCCCAATGCTTCGTTAAATGATGCTGCCACGTTTACGGCGTCCTGACCCGTCATGGAATCGACTACCAGCAAGATTTCATCGGGATGAACATTGCCCTTTACCCTTTTAAGCTCATCCATCAGCTCTTCGTCTATATGCAGACGGCCGGCAGTATCTATTATCACAAAATCGTTGCCATAGTCCTTTGCATGCTTAACGGCGGCGACGGCAGTTTTTTCCGGTGCCGTCGTTCCCATTTCGAACACCGGAACACCCGCCTGCTCGCCTACAACCTGCAGCTGCTTTATGGCCGCCGGCCTGTATATGTCGCCGGCTACCAGCAGCGGCCGATGCCCCTGCGATTTAAGCATCTTTGCAAGCTTGGCGCAGTGCGTCGTCTTACCGGCGCCTTGCAGGCCGCACATCATAATAACTGTCGGCGGCTTTGACGCACGATTTATCCTTTCATGTTCTCCGCCCATGAGAGACGTAAGCTCTTCATTTACTATTTTTATAACCATCTGTGCAGGGGTAAGACTTTCCATTACCCGCTCGCCTATGGCTTTCTCTGTCAAATTGTTTGTAAAATCTTTTGCTACTTTGTAGTTAACATCTGCTTCAAGCAGAGCAAGACGCACCTCGCGCATAGCTTCTTTTACATCAGCCTCGCTCAGCTTTCCCTTAGATCTTATCTTTTTAAAGGCTGCAGATAACTTTTCAGTAAGGCCCTCAAACGCCAAAGTGACGCCTCCTCTTTCCTTATTGTCTTTCTACAATAAATACAAGATAATTATTTTATTCATTAAGTTAAACGTCATATATGCTTATGAGCGTTTTTTATGCTTTTACAACATATATCCAGCGGCATACTGACAATCCCACATATTTACACGTACTACAAAAGCTCGCCGGCAAGCTCGTAAATGGCTTTCGCACGCTCATTTATTTCACGCGAGCATCCGTACCTGTAATTGTACTCAGATATCTCCATAGCCGCGTCACGTATCTGACCTGCAAATTCATTCAGACGGCGCTGCTTTTCCAAAAATCCCAGCTTATTTTCCAAATCATACAGCTGTGTCTCTGCTCGCTTAATGGCATCTCTCACGCCCTGACGTGTTATTCCCTCATTCTCCGCTATCTCAGAAAGGGATAAATCATCATTATAATAATACTCAATAAGAGAGCGCTGCTTTTCTGTCAGCAAATTGCCATAGCAGTCTATTAAAATAGATACGTCTAAATTTTTTATACCCTTTGCCAAGATTATCACCACCGAGCATTAATGTAAAGTAATAATGCTTTACGGGTGTATATTATACGATAATATTGCTTTTTTGTCAAGGGGAAAAAGTGTGATTTTACTCTATTTTTATTGCTGTGTTGTATATAAAAATCCTTAATTTTCCATTGCTGTCATATTAGAAAGATTCTTTCAATTACAATAAAAATCATATTCGAATAAAACTAACTAATAGGCCAAAAGCTTAGTATATCATCTAAATTTTAAAGTTAGAGAAACCATTATCCGCTTAAATTTAGATAAGAAAAAACGATTGCTGATAAATCTATAGTTTCCTGAATTACATATTTTGCTGTACGGAAATCTCATACGAAGCTTTGCTTTGGTAGTTACACTTGCCTTACTTATTTAGATTTACTATCGAAATGCAAATTTTCAGCCGGCATGGAATTACTTTGTAAAAACCGCATCAGTGCTTTAAAAGTAAATATTACAGCAAAAATCCGGCCGATTCATTAATCGATAATTTGATAAATACATACTTGACTTCTAACGTCCGCATAATTTTTCGGCTCAATAGCCATAGTCCGGCAATTAGTACTTTCGGTATCAATAAATTTTTTTAAGATAAAAAGCAGGCTTATAAAAGCCTGCTCAAAATATCAATATCTCAAAGTAAAAATGAATGCAATTAAAATTTCAAGAAAAATTCGCTGATATAGAGTCAAAAATAACTTTTAAGTCTGCATTACAGTCCAAAATCAAGCATGGTTTATGATGCCGGAGTTAAAGTAAAACTTTAACATAAAGCCAATGCCGCAGCTGTAGATTTTATTAAAAAGCTTGCACATTTTTCCCGGATAAACAAGCTTATAAAAGCTTGCTTTCGCAATAGCCGCATTTGCCGTCGTCTTCAAGTTTCGGCAGATAATGTTCAAAATGAGTAATGCATTTTAAATTGCCACAGCACTTTTCGGTATTCGGCTCCGTACGCTTATCAAACCTTTTGTCACCCTTTTCAAGCATATGCAGTATAAGCGACATTCTCGCATAAAGCCCATATTCAGACTGCTTAAAGTATACCGCCCGCTCATCATCGTCAACATCATATGTTATCTCGTCCACACGCGGCAGAGGATGGAGCACTTTCATATCGCTTTTTGCTTTTTTCATCTTTTCGCCGTCGAGTATAAATACGCCCTTTTGGCGATTATACTCCTCTTCGCTCTTAAACCGCTCGCGCTGTATTCTCGTCATATACAGTACATCCAGACCGCCTATTTCCGACTCAAGGCTGGTTGCCTGCTTGTACTCACAGCCATGCTTGTCCATGAACGACTTTATATAGTCCGGCACGTTAAGCTCGGGCGTGGATATTAGTACAAATTTGTTGTTTTTAAACCTGCTCATTGTTTTTATAAGCGAATGCACCGTACGACCGTATTTTAAATCGCCGCAAAGGCCTATTGTAAGTCCGTCGAGCCTGCCTTTCGTTTCCATTAGCGTAAATAAGTCCGTAAGCGTCTGCGTTGGGTGCAGATGCCCGCCGTCACCGGCGTTTATGACCGGCACACGCGAAAAAATAGATGCCGCCTTGGCGGCGCCTTCCATATAATGACGCATTGCTATAATGTCAGCGTAATTGCTTACCATAGTTATGGTGTCCTTAAGACTTTCGCCTTTCGACACAGAGGAGTTCTGCGGGTCGTTAAAGCCTATTACCGAGCCGCCGAGCCTAAGCATAGCAGCCTCAAACGACATGCGGGTGCGCGTGGACGGCTCATAAAACAGCGTTGCCATAACTTTAGAGTGGCAGCTGTCGGAATAATAACCCGGATTTCTCATAATGGCGCCCGCCATTGTGAGTATATCCATAATTTTTTCAGTCTCTACATCCTCTAAATCCACTAAATGCCTTAACTCCATAACCTCAGCCTCCTATATCTTTGATATTTTACCATTTTTCGCTCCTTTTAGCAATAATAATTATCGCCCATAAACAGCGAAAAACTATTAATAATCCACGGCTATTTTAGTTAAAATTATTTTATGATATATCACATATAAAATTAATTTAAGAGCTTTCAGCTATGGCGTCTTAATAAGATTATAAAGCAGAAACGGCAATGAACCGCTGGTCTGCCCATGCACTTAGTATGTAGTATAATGCCGGTTTAATCTATTAAAAAGGCTAAACATACAATCTAATTGCTACCACGCAAAGTAAAAATAAGCAGTCAATGCCGCCGATAATCTGTATATGAAATTTTAATCTTTTACGCTGTAGTTTTAGAGAAGAAATGTCTGATAAATCCTTTATAACCGGCCGCGCTGCAATCTCATTTTTCTTGCTCAAGCGGCAATAAAAAAGCAGCCAAAAATCCTCGCGATTTCCGACTGCAGTTAACTTATTATATTAATTTTGTTTGGTCACTTCGCCCGCTCTCTGTGATATAAAAAATACCCCGTACAAAAGCATGCGGCCGCCAAAATTAGCATAAATATTAAATTCACTACATCATCCATTGGATTGACTTCTACCAATGCCTCTCTAAAATCATTTATTACGTTTGTCCATCCGTTAAGTGCGGTAAAATACTCCGCAATATTATTTATCAATATTGTCACCGGAGCGGCTATAAGAAAAGACGCACCCGCCGCATACATCTTTTTATCCTTAAGCAGTAAAAATGTCGCATACATACACCACAAGCCTATTATGGACACAAAATAAATAGGTCCGCCCATAGCGAATATATTCCATATGTAAGTAGTTCGGAAGAGCAAATACAAATACGGAATAGTTATAATTGTGAGCACTATGAGCGCTTTCATAACCACTTTCCGCCGTGCTTTTATTATTGGAATCGCAAGCACCCATCCGGCAATACATGAGATTATCACTATCGGAGACCATGTAAGTCTGTCGTTTATCGCCAAATCGCAAATCATGCATACTACAATGGCTATAAGCACAGAGCCTAAAAAAGATATGAGAATTATATTTCTTACCTCATCCCAGTTTGTGCTTTTTCTTAATCTTAACTCTTCTGAAATTTTGTCACTATTATCTTCCGCCTCTACATTTTTATTGGCCGAAAATTCTATGCTCTCCATACTTTCAGCGGACTGTTCCTTGTTAATATGACTTTTGTTTTCATCTTCCTTGTCAACGCTTGCCGATAAGGCGGCTTTATCGTCGGCGATTTCAGATTTTACATTCTCCGCCTCGTTATTTTCGCTTTGCTCGCCGTTATCTATATTTTCATTTTCTGCAATATCTGCTTTGCCGCTAAGCAGTTCGTTTGCCGTTACTCCAAGCAAATCGGACAGGGGTATTATCAGCGATATATCCGGGTAGCTTTGTCCGGTATCACATAGTTAAAGATATTGGTATCATTCAATCAATTTTGCCGATAAA